>JAUUZN010000137.1 GCA_030589945.1 Gammaproteobacteria bacterium
CCAAAGCGTTTAACCATCCTAGAAATGGCTACATTGATGCATTGGTTATGTACAAATGGCTTCAAACATAACCAATAAATACCCAACATCGACGCAAAGAGTTCTAAATAAGAAAAGGTGTTAAACTGCACAATAAATTAATTAACAATAATAAAACGAGGGGAAATAATAATGAATTCATCAACTGTTATAGTTTTACTAGGTTTCATTGGCTGGACATTATTTTTGTTGGTTTTAATGGAGTCAATCCGCTCTAAAAAAGTTCTATTCAAAGAAATAGCGCCTAACGATTTTAATCCAGAAAACTCAAACCTTTCACCCTTTATGCAAAGGTTGGCGCGAGCCCATGCTAACTGTATTGAGGGGTTGCCTATATTTGGTGGGCTTATGGTCGTTGCAATTGTTACCTCCAATGAAGTAATTACCGATCAATTAGCATACGTTTTTTTGGGCGCAAGATTATTCCAATCATTAGTTCATTTGGCATCATTGACCCCTTTAGCAGTCATGCTACGATTTAGCGCTTTTGCAGTTCAAATGGTCATAGCTGTTTACTGGTGCTACAAGCTATTTGGCGCGATATATTAGTGCCAACAAGACAATTAAACCTGAATAGCTTCTAACGATTAGCTGATGCTCTTTTATGCGTTACCCGGCTCAATTAGGTTTTCTTTGTGATAGTAGTTGACAGCGCCCCCTGTATTGTCAGACACTTAGTGCATGAACAAAACAACTTCGAATCTACTGCTGCTACCTCTCTTACTCCTCGGTGAGGATTAGACTGTGGGTCAGTGATACGAAGAACATTAAAATCTTTAAATCAAAACCCGCAGCTAAAGCGGGTTTTTTTTGGACTAGGACAAACACATGAGTAACAACGTTATTATATTTGACACCACATTGCGAGATGGCGAGCAGGCACTACAAGCCAGCTTGACCCATCGTGAAAAAATGCAGATCGCCTTTGCTCTTGAGCGACTCGGTGTTGATATCATAGAAGCTGGTTTTCCTGTGTCATCACCGGGTGACTTTAAATCGGTTCAGAGTATTGCTCGCGAAATTAAAAACAGTCGCATAGCAGGTCTAGCTCGAGCTATCGACAAGGACATCGATGCCGCTGCTGAAGCTTTAAAAGTTGCCGACGCTTTTCGCATTCATACCTTCATAGCAACATCAACCATCCATGTTGAACACAAACTCCGCATGAGTTTCGATGATGTTGTCGAAATGGCTGTAAGGGCCGTTAAACGAGCCAGAAATTATACGGATGATGTTGAATTCTCATGTGAAGATGCGGGTAGAACTCCTATTGATGATCTTTGCCGAATGGTCGAGAGTGCAATTACCGCCGGTGCAACTACAGTCAATATCCCAGATACGGTTGGCTACACGGTTCCATCTGAATTTGGTGGCATTATCGAAGCGTTATTTAATCGTGTTCCTAACATCGACAAGGCGGTGATCTCTGTACACTGTCATGATGATCTCGGTCTGTCTGTAGCCAACTCCATTGCAGCCGTTCAGGCGGGTGCTCGTCAGATAGAATGTACGATAAACGGACTCGGTGAAAGGGCAGGCAATTGCTCTCTTGAAGAAGTAGTAATGATCATGAACACTCGAGCTGATCAACTCGGCCTCACCACGCATATTAACAGCAAAGAAATTCATCGAACCAGCACTCTGGTTGCAAACCTTTGTAATATGCCGGTGCAGGCAAATAAAGCCATTGTGGGCAGCAATGCCTTTAGTCATTCTTCAGGTATTCATCAGGATGGTGTACTTAAAAAACAAGACACCTATGAAATTATGACACCTGAAACCGTCGGCCTCAGTACGAATAAACTACATCTAACATCACGCTCGGGTCGTCATGTTATTCGGCATCGGATGGAAGACTTAGGGTATGCCAAGGATGATTATGATATTGAAAAACTCTACGAAAACTTCTTAAGACTTGCGGATAAAAAAGGGCAGGTTTTTGACTATGATCTCGAGGCTTTGGTGTTGTTCGAAAATTTAGCCGATGAAGATGACTACTACAAATTACTCTCCCTCAGTGTGCAATCTGGTACTGATGACTGTGCCACAGCAACCGTATCTCTACAATCGGGGGAAGACTCAACCATTGAAGCTGCTATTGGCATTGGTCCTGTAGACTCAATTTGTAAATGCATTAATCGAATTACCGGTTACGATGTTTCAATCAAAGACTTTAAGGTCGCATCGACCTCTCAGGGTGTTGATGCTATGGGACAGGTTAATATTATGGCCGATTGGAATGGTCGTTCTTTTCACGGCATGGGACTGGCGACAGATATTATCCGTTCATCCGCACGTGCTTTAATCCATATTGCCAATGATATTCGACGTTCCCAACAGGTCAATCAGTTGCGAAACTCAGGTAAGGAATAACTATTCTTTAGCATCCGATGGCTCCTTAGTGAGTTCATCGGTTGAATCACTATTTGCATCTTCGACCCTATCTACTGCCGACGTCTGTGGTGTCTCAATATCAGCAGAGTCTTGAGAGTCATCGGTATTGATCACCTCCGTGCCATCAAGGCTCACAATATGATCATCAGCCCAGGGAAGGTCACGATATCGTCCATGACCCGTCTTTCCATAAAAAGGATTTTTAATGATGTCAAAGTAGGGCGATATATCAAAATCAGCTGGAGTGAATAACCTTGGATTGCGTTTAACCAGACGAACATTCTGTTCATCATCAGCATCAAATATTGGTAATACAGGATATCTCACACGGTGAAAACTCTCGGCTATAATGGATGAGCAAACAGCACGAGTACTGTCCCCAATTTTTCGATTAAACAAAGAAGAGCGCCAGCGTCTAGGGAAAATTCCCCAGGGTAGTAAAAACCGACCTAAATCAAGTAATTGTCTCAAATCGTAATCGTCACCCAACTGCCCGATAATGAAGGCAATCACCTGCTGAGCATCGACTCTGGAGAGTTTTGATGGCCTACAGAGCCGAATATGGTCATCCTTATAAAGCGATAACTCGTTCACCACTGTGCCGTGGCCGAGAAGCCCCTCAATGACTAACTGTTTATCATTTGCGCCATCGTAATGCAGAGTGACAATATCCCGTAATTTGGGATCCTCAATATCATGCAATCGTCCAATATAAATGGCTGCATGTGACCAAGGACTCTGAGTAATGGTTTTTATGGCATCAGAAACACGTGAGCGCCCTTTAAATAATAAAATATCACAGGGTCTGACTTCAAAGGAGAGTTGTTCAAAATCTTCCATAGGAAAACGTGGTGGTTCAGACTCTTTATTAAGCCAGTTGGTCAATCGATTCGCTATAAAGGTACGAAACCCCATCTGTTGATTCCTTCTCGACTAATATCAGTAAACAAACCTAAGTATAGTTAATAATTCAGTTAACCTTTTCATATAAACCAATACCTTAGAGCCACATTGTCATACTCAGTTACAGTATTCTGTCACATAAATGAGATGTTTTGTCGATTTTGCGGTCTTAGTATAAACATTCATCCATTAAGGGTGATATAGTTTATGCAGTTTCAATCAAATTTAAGTGGTATCTATTTATTATGCGCAAAATGATTAAAAATTTATTATTCATCAGTTTCATCAGCATTGGCTTTTTTGGACTTGATGTTTATGCCAAGGTTGACGTTAAAGCACAACAAAAATTACTCAAAGAACTCAGTGAAGGAAAAATCCCTCAATTCTCTCCGGATGAGCAACATCCTCAAGCGAGTCAATTGATCACTGCAATTTTAGTCAATTACCATTATCGTAAACCTCTCATCGACGATAATTTTTCAGAGCAGGTGTTTAATGGTTTTCTTGATAGACTTGACGCCAATCACAGCTATCTCATAAAAAGTGACATTGAACAATTTGAACAATACCGATTCCGACTAGACAACGCGCTACGTGTTGGCGATGTAAAGCCGGCTTACACAATGTTTAATTTGTTTTTAATTCGCTGGGTTGAGCGATATCAATATGCTCTAGATTTAGTTCAGAATGATTTTGATTTTAAGTTGAATGAAGAATATGACTATGATCGTACCGAGCAGACATGGGCTAACTCTTCAAAAGAATTGAATGATATTTGGCGCAAACGCGTAAAAAATGACGTACTCAATTTAAAGCTTGCTGGCAAAGAACAGGCCGATATTGTTGACCTTCTTACAAAACGCTACAAGGCTTCAATGCGAAGAATGGCACAATCAGATAGTCAGGATGTCTTTTGGTATTTCATGAATTCTGTTGCACAGACGGTTGAACCCCATACCAATTATTTTTCGCCAAGAGCTGCAGAGAACTTTGAAATTGACATGAAATTGTCACTTGAAGGGATTGGTGCAGTATTACAATCTGAAGATGTTTATACCAAAATCGTTAGACTAGTTCCTAAAGGACCTGCAGACAATACTGGCGAAATTAAAGCTGATGACCAAATTATTGGAGTCGGTCAGGGTGAAGAGCCCATTGTCGATATTATCGGTTGGAGACTTGATGATGTTGTTTCTTTAATTAGAGGCAAATCAGGTTCAGTGGTACGTCTTGAGGTACTCCCTAAAAATGCAGGAGCGGATAACGTTTCTAAAATTGTCACAATTACCCGCGAAAAAGTAAAGCTCGAAGAACAGTCGGCTAAAGCTGAAGTCATTGAAGTTACTCGCGATGGTAAGACCGAACGATTTGGAGTCATCGACATTCCTAAGTTTTATATTGATTTTGAAGCCATGTACAAGGGCGAACCCGATTATAAAAGCACGACGAGAGATGTCCGTAAACTGATCAAAGATCTCGAAAAAGAAAAGATCACAGGATTAATCATCGATTTACGATACAACGGTGGTGGAGCGCTTATTGAAGCCACCCAACTCACTGGATTATTCATTAATAAAGGTCCTGTTGTTCAGGAACGTAGCTACAAAAATGAAATAACCGTTCGTGGTGATGTTGATTTAGGTATTGCATATGATGGTCCAGTGGCTGTTTTAGTTAACCGTTCATCTGCATCAGCGTCTGAAATCTTTGCCGCGGCGTTACAAGATTACGGTCGCGCCATAATTCTTGGAGAGCAAACATTTGGTAAAGGCACGGTACAGGTTATTAAAAGTCTCGATCTCCGTGAGCAGGAAACAACGGGAATGGGACAACTTAAGTTTACCTATTCAAAGTTCTATCGTATTAATGGCGAAAGCACTCAACATAAGGGTGTTCTACCGGACATCACATACCCTTCGGCTTTTTCTGGTGAGGACTATGGCGAGAGTTCACAACCCAATGCATTACCTTGGGATACCATCTCTGCGGTTGACTACTTACCCGTAGCAAATATAAAAAAATATTTTCCAATGTTAAATGAAGCTCATAAAAATCGAATTGTGACCGATAAAGAGTTTATGTACCTGGTTGATGATATTAATGAATTTCTCAAAACGAGTGATACAAAATCAGTTTCTTTGAACCTTGTTCAGCGAAAAGACAAACGTAAAACTCAAGAAACTAAAATACTCAAACGGGTGAATAAACGACGACTCGATAAGGGACTCGAAGCCATCGCTGATATCGATGATATTGACGATGACGAAGATAAGCCCGATCCGCGTCTTGATGAATCTGCTGAGATTTTGCTAGATTTGATCCAGCTAATTGATGGTCATAAGATTGCCTATGTTAAACAAAACGTTAAGCAGAATAAAAATATTGAGCAAATGGAAAATTAAAAAACTAACCCACTTTTACCATAAGTTTATTACAGGGTTAATTGCCCAAAAGTTCTCGAAAAGAACGCTATCATTAACCTGTTGCGTTCTCTTCTTTACGGCATCTACGACTCAGGCCATTGTTAATGGAGAGCGCGTTAAGCTCGACCAGTGGCGTTCTGTAGCCTATTTACAGCTCATCAATCCCGATACAAGCATTCTTACCAATTGTACTGCTGTGATCATTTCAGAGCGGTTTGCAATCACATCCGCTAGTTGTGTCATCCATGAAGAAACAGGCAAGCAGGTTACATCACTCAAGGTCTGTATCGGCAATAAGAAACCCTTTAAAGGTGCTGGCCAGCATTGCTTTTCCAGTAATAAAATATACAGCCATCATCATTACCTCAACTCGAGCACGCCAGACGCCGCATTCAACTTAGCCTATATTGAATTTAAAGCTCCAATCGACCTTAAAAAATATCAGATCACTCCTGCATCTCTGATCACGCCCGATGAATTTTCAGATTTAGCACGTGATGATCAGTTTCCAGAAATCACCTGGGTAGGGTTTGATGCTAAAAACTTACGCAGTCCGTCCTTAGGAACCAAGTATAAAGGTGTTGTTAAAGATGTAGAGTTTAATTATCAACATCAAACCATAGAAGTTGAATCAAACAAAATACGTCTAGGACGAAACTATCAAGGGATGGCTTCATTTGTAGAAATAGCCGCAGGCCAATGGCGATTGCTAGGCCTCGTTAGTAATAGCCATCCTGACAATATCATTCGTTATTTTCCTGAATTCAACCCTTGCGATGAAGATCCCATCCCAGTTCACTATCCAGCACCAAATTTGCAGACTACCTCTGTATTAACGGCTTATCCTGTAGCAGCCTGTGAAATGCAGGGGTTTGTTGAGTCAACGGGCTTTGACGCATCTTCTTGCACACGACTAAAGCGCAACCTTAATTGGGAAACTGCCGTTGATAGTGAACGTCCAACGGCATTGAGACATAAAGCCATTGCACTGTACAACAGCAACCAGTCTCATAATGAGGCAGGTGAAATCTATAAAATGCTGTATATGGCCTACAGTGAAGGGGACAACAAAGCAGCATTGAAACTGGCTGAGTTTTTAATTGCTGGAGAATTGTTTGATAAAGATATCGAAACTGCAAAACAACTTATCGAAGAATTAGTCGCTCAAAATAATCCCCATGCGCATTTAATACGAGCTAAATTACAACTATTTCCTGATGGACAAAATGAAATTATAGCCTCAACTCCAGACATAGACCGAGCCATATATCAGGATCTCAAAATTGCCGCCGAGGATGGAATTAGCGAGGCCCAACATCTTATCGGTCGCTTGACACAATTAGAAATTGGACTTGATGGAAATAGCAAGAAAAGCCGCACTGTCAGACATCGCGAAGCTTACAATTGGCATGCTCTCGCTGCAATGCAAGGGCATGGAGCCAGTCAATTTCAATTAGCCATGTTTTGGATTGATGGTAGAGGGATGCGAGCTTATCCTGAAGTAGGGCAATTTTGGATTGATCAATCTGCTGCTCTCGGTAATATCAACGCTCAAAATTATCTAGGCATGTTAAAGCCTTAAACAGAATAGACATTAAATAAGAATAGGAATTTTATGAATTGGATCGACATCATCATTTTACTGGTAATTTTTGCTGCTGTATTAATGGGTATTTGGCGTGGTTTTGTCCATGAAACCTTGTCATTACTGGCTTGGGTTGCATCCTTCGTTATTGCTAGAATTTTTGCACCTGAGACCGCGCAATGGTTACAGCAATACATCGAATCCGACTCATTAGTACTGCTATTAAGTTGGCTACTACCATTTTTAATTA
>JAUUZN010000224.1 GCA_030589945.1 Gammaproteobacteria bacterium
CAGCTAATACTGTTGTAAAACAAGAAGAGGCAATAAATGTTGTTGCTAGGGGTGAAGAAGAAAAGAAAGAAGTAGATTTGAATACCTCGGTGGCTACAAAGCCGGTAATAGCATCGTTAAAATCAGAGTCGGATGATCTTGGTGTATCAGCTAACTCTAGAGAAATAAAGAACGCAGTAATAACTGACCTTAGTCAGATGACAAATGAAGAAATGCTGCTAATGGCAAGAGAAGCTTATTGGAATAATGGTTTAGATGAGGCCGTCCTAATTTATAACGAGTTAATTGAAAAAGGACCTGAAGTACTAGAGTATAAAGGTGAGCTTGGTAATGTTTATTGGCGACAAGGCTACCCAGAGAAAGCAGCGAATCTTTATTCTGAAATAGCGATACCAATGATTGAAAATGGTGGCGCTGAAAGAGTGGCAAATATGATTGGATTTATAGGTTTGTTCTACCCTGATAGAGCTACAATGATCCATAAGAAGATGCAATCGAACAAGTAGAGAATGATAACTATTTAAGAGATATACCTATGGCTAAGAGTGAATTACATCGAGATTATATTCTTGAACTAGAAAGCGAACTTCAAGAATTTGAAAAGAAAGCCGATGCTACAACTAAACGCATGCAGATGTTAGTTTATCCTGCAATGGTTGCTTTTTTTATATTGGCTGCATTTGGTTTTTACTTAATATTCTCACTTACATCGGATGTTCGCCGTATGGCTAATACTTTTGTACATATGAGTGGCTCAATAGAAACAAATATGGATTCAATTGCAGGTACGATGGGTCATATGTCAGGGAAGATGGATAACTTAGTTGAATCAACAGATAGTATGTCAAGTAATGTGGGTAATATGACAACTAGCACGAGTGAGATTGTTGATAGTATGAGTGGTATGCGTTCTGCTACTTATGACATGGCGGCATCAACTAACAATATGCAACGTGATATTTGGAGTATGAATAAAAACATATCTACGCCATTGAGTTTTATGAATAACTTTTTACCATGGAAAGATGATCAGAGTATGCCTTTTCAAGGTTCGAGAGCGCCACTACCGCGGTCTCAGTTTTCCCCTCCTATTCAACACCCTAGTTACGGCAATTCTTATGGAATGCCAAATAATATGATACCTGCGCCAATGCCAATGCAAGCACCACTGCCAGATCAAAATTATATGCCAGTAGCACCAATAAATATGCCTATTGTTCAGCCTCAAGCTATTGATAATCAAGGTTCAATGGCTGACTCATTTCTTCCCGTAACAGTAGGCACAGCATCACTATACTAATTTGTAGCTGATAAGTTACTGTTTTGACTTCAAGAGGTATTTAATGAACCCTGCTAACAGAATGCAAAATCGCTTAGAGCGACTGCAGGAACACCTCGAAAGAGAAAACCCTATACTAGTATCTGTGGTAGGTCGTTATCGACAACTAGACCGTATTTCACAGAAAATGGGCTTGTTGGGAGCTGATGAATCATACGCAACACAGATTTCATGGTGGCCTTTAGTTTCTGTATTGGGGACATTCTCAGCGGGTAAATCCAGTTTTATAAATTCCTATCTTGGTCTACAAGTACAAAATACAGGAAACCAAGCTGTTGATGATCGCTTTACAGTGATGACATACAGCAGTGACTCTGAAGTACGCACTTTGCCTGGTATTGCTCTAGATGGTGACCCGCGTTTTCCTTTTTATCAGATCAGTGAAGATATTGAAAATGTCACTAAGGGAGAAGGATCTCGAATTGATAACTACCTGCAAATGAAGGCAGCACCTAGTGAACAATTACGTGGGAAAATTCTAATAGACTCCCCAGGCTTTGATGCAGATGAACAGCGTAAAGCAACACTGAAAATCACTGATCACATCATTGATCTTTCTGACTTGGTCTTAGTATTGTTTGATGCAAGACACCCAGAACCAGGTGCAATGCAAGATACGCTAGAGCATCTTGTACGTGGTTCACAAAAGCGTAATGATAGTAGCAAATTTTTGTTCATTCTGAATCAAATCGATACCTCCGCAAAAGAAGACAATATGGAAGATATTGTTGCTGCATGGCAAAAATCTTTAGTACAGAGTGGTTTAAGCTCAGGGCGTTTTTTTGTCATATTTAACGAAGATTTAGCTACACCTGTAGAAAATCAAGCAGTTTGGGATCGTTATGTTAACAAACGAAATAATGACTATGCTGAAATTACAAAGCGTATGGAAGATATAAATATCGAACGTGTTTATCGAATTATAGGTAGCATGGAGTCACTTTCCAATCAGATTGAGCAACAAGCTGTACCGCAAATTCAAATGGCGATGAAGCGTTGGAAGAGACGTGTAATTATCACCGATTTAGTGATTTTTACTCCTTTGATAGTAGGATTACTGGCATTGAGTATAGGCGCAGGATACTGGCAGGGATTCACCTTCAACCCACCATGGCTAGAAGCACTTCAACAGAAAAAAGGGCTAGGTCTTGCAGCAATTGGGGGAACAGCATTGCTTGCTTATTTGCTTCATCAGTTAATCCGA
>JAUUZN010000046.1 GCA_030589945.1 Gammaproteobacteria bacterium
ATATTGCTTTTTATTGTTTGAACAGCTTGTAGTTCGTCATTTTTATCAATGTGCGAGATCAGTTCCTGAACAGTAGTAAGCGTCATATTAGTTGGATCACTGGCGCCAAAATTAATCAGTAAATATTTTTTTTTCAAAAAGGGCTTATGTTCAATCTCAGCAAACTCACTTCTAAGTAATGAATACTTTAATCCCAACAGTAACTGTGACTGTATTGCAGTTCGCTCATAACCTAGATTCTTTGCATCTGGCATGGAGTTAATTAAAATATCACAATGTAGATTATCCAATTCATTGGTATCGTCAAAAGTGAGTATTTTTATCGCACTTTTAAATTCCGCCCTCAAAGTACGCCGAAATTTTTCATCAAAGTTATAGCCATCCAAAATAACCAAGATTCCATTGCGTACTGTGGTTCGTCTGATCAACTCAAGACAATCAACCTGAGAACCTATAATCATTCCAGTTATCTCAACTGATATCCCTAAACTTTGAAATTTGTTAATGAGTGATTCGGGAAGTTCAGAAGAAATGACAGAACAATTGACACCCTTATAAGTCAAAGCTTCTGCCAATGCATAGCATCGCATTGCATGACCAAATCCGATTGCCGAATTTGCGTCAAATCTAAAGACTACGTCTGTGGTGGTTATTTCTGGATGACGTCCCAAGAGAGTGCCGTTCCCTTAATTAAAGTTGTGTTTATTTTTTTACCCATTATTTGTTCATAATGTTTAGGTGCGAGGCCAAATCCGGGTCGAACGATGCGTACGTTATCTTCAGTTAATACATCACCCGCATTGATATTTTTAGAGATATAAATTGAACGGCGATACTTTTTAGAGGCCTGTTCACTCTTTGAGCCGCCATATTGAATATCACCAAGAGCAACAGCGGCGTTATTACTTTCACGAACCAGTACTTTAAATTCATCGGGTTCTAGAGAGAACGCTGAATCGACTCCCGCCTCTTCTCGTGATAAGACTAAGTGTTTTTCAATAACCGTGGCACCGAGTGCAACCGCAGAAAGTGCTACACCTAAGCTCAAAGTATGATCAGAAATGCCTACTTCACAACCAAACTTATCTCTTAAGTCGGTCATGGTTAAAAGATTGGCCTCAGAGGCTAGTGCTGGATATGCACTGGTACATTTTAGTAAAACTATATGCTCACAACCGTTTGTTCTGAGACAGTTCACGGCTTCGCTAATTTCTTCAAAACTAGCCATGCCGGTTGACATAATCACCGGTTTATTGGTTTTAGCGATATATTTAATGAGCGGTATATCATTATTCTCAAAGGATGCAATTTTATAACAGGGGACATCCAGACTCTCGAGAAAATCAACCGCGGTTTTATCAAATGGAGAACTAAAGGCGATTAATCCATGGGATTTAGCTCTTTCAAAGAGCACCTCGTGCCACTCCCAAGGTGTTGAAGCTTCATTATATAAATTATAAAGGGATTGATCTTTCCATAAACTGTCGATTTCTTGAATGTTAAAGTCAGCCTGCTCACAATCTAAGGTCATGGTGTCTGCTGTGTAGGTTTGCAATTTTATCGCATCAACACCTGCCTCAGCTGCCGCATCGATCATGGCGAGTGCTCGCTCGAGTGATTGACTATGATTTCCTGATAATTCCGCAATCACAAAAGGGCTCTCACCCTTAGCAATTTTTTTATTTCCAATGAATAGTTCAGTCATCTTTAAAACCTCGAATCAACAGTCTGTCGTTTCATTGTCACAATGCAGAGCGATGTACATTAGTTCAGCTCGCTTCCAATCATCCTCATCATCAATATCCTGAACGAGATATTTAGGCAGGATGATAGGAATTGCATCTGATGAAAAAAAGTTTGCTGAGCCATCTTGATAGTCTTTCGCACTCGCCCAATAAAATTGAGCCGCATCATGGTAAACCTCTTCTAGATCTTGGGATCTTGCAGCCAAACTGTTAATTTCCAGTGGCAACAGGTTTTTCTCAGCATCAATTGTAAATGCCCTCTGAACAGGATAATTAAACTTCCCCACACTAAAAGAGCAGCGCTTAGATGAACTGGCTTTTAGTTGATTCAATCCTTCATTGAGATAATCTAGTTCTAAAAAAGGTGCCGTTGCATAAATGCAACAAACGAGATCGAGAATGTCGCCCTGTTTTTCTAACTCTGTAACCGCATGTGCGATGACGTCTGAGGTTCCTGTATAATCATCTGCCAATTCGTCAGGTCTAATGAAGGGAACCTCAGCACCATAACTCATTGAAAGCTTCGCAATTTCCTGATTATCAGTACTCACTATCACACGCTCAAACAGGTTTGATTTCAATGCCAACTCAATGGAGTATGCAATCATCGGTTTCCCACAAAAATTTCTTATGTTTTTATTGGGAATACGAACACTGTTACCTCGAGCGGGTATGATTGCTACATTGTTCATGTGCAGACCTGTCAGATGATTTTGTTAATTCAATACTAGTGGTAAGTTATTGAAAATGCAATGAATTAACTCATCAGAAGTCCTTTACAAGAGGAACAGCAGTGTACAATATTCTTACCGGCTTAATTTAATATGGCTCAGAGTTGCTGAATCATTCATAAATTAATAAATATCTAATTTTCAAGGTTGTCACATCTTTCACTCTGGGCTATAGGTATAGATAGTTATTAATAATTATTTTAAAGGTCGATAGAAATAGGCTCTCATTTTAGCAATCGATGATACAATGAGAAAAGCGTGAACCTGTTAGAGCGATGTTAAGAAGTCCGATAGTCGCACTGCGGGTGCCTCTGAATGGTTGACAAAACCTTTCAATCCAGAAAGACTCATTAAACCGGTTAATCAATTACTCAATAAGTAGGTCCCACATTTCATTACAACAACCTCCTCTCTGTATGTATGCAGGCAAAAAAGCACTCGTACACATCAAACAATCAAGTTTATCTGCAGATGATATTCGTATTGTGGCTGGCGCTGCTGGTGGTCCTAAATGGCTAGTTTTACATGGTCTAGACCAGTTTATCTTTGGTGAGTGGCTGGCAAATAATAAAAAACCAGTCCATCTACTGGGTTCTTCAATAGGAGCATGGCGTTACGCGGCCTATTGCAAAGCTGATTTTAAGAGCGCATTTTCAAAGTTTGAAAAACTTTATTTTGAACAACGTTATTCCGAAAAACCTAGTATTGATGAGATAACTGAGCAGCTCGACACGATTCTCGATGCTATATTTGATGATGGTGGAGCAGAGGAAATATTGAATCATCCTCACTTTAAACTCAACTTTTTTGCCGATAGAAGTCGAGGGCTATTGAACAGTGATCTGCCGCTCTTATTAATGAGTGGCCTCTTGCTTGCTACTTTTTTTAATCTATTCAGTCGCAATTCACTTAATTTATTTTTTCGACGCACCCTTTTTTATAATCCCATGAAAGCACCTTTTATTAATATGGATGACTTTCCTACGGACAAAGTTGAACTCACCAAAGACAATATTCGTAAAGCATTATTAGCATCTGGCTCCATCCCATTAATCGTAAAAGGGATTACGGATATACCCGGCGCAAAAGATGGATATTATCGGGATGGTGGTCTCATCGATTATCATATGTCACTGCCTTATGGCCTTGACGACGGTATTGCCTTGCTCCCGCATTTTTCAAAAACGATCATCCCAGGTTGGCTCGATAAGTATGCAGGCATTAGGAAACCAACGGATAAATTTCTTGAGCATGTCTTGCTATTAGCACCGACGGAGTCATTTATTTCAAGTTTGCCGCTGTCCAAAATACCAGACCGAACCGACTTCAAACGATTTATAAATGATGACCAAGGACGCATTCAATACTGGAATGAAGTCACTAAACGATCGCTAGAATTATCTGAAACACTCAAATCATGGATGAATGATGGCACCTTACTCGATCACGTAAAACCTTTTGATTTTTGACATATTAATGTAGCACTAACGATTGGCTCGATTAATATCATTTGGAATCGGGCGGAAAGAATCCTACATCACCTTCAATCTCAGTCATCAACCATACAAAAGCTGCGTATGCAGCTACATTTTGTGATAGGTTTTCAGGATTAATTTTATCCAAAGTATCATTAGCAGTATGGTGATAATCAAAGTAATCAATCCCATCTTGGCTCAGTGTTGCAACCGCCATGCCTGCTTTTTTGGAATGGATGATATCGGGCCCACCTCCGGCCTTGTTATCACCATACTCAATGCCGAGTGGCTCTAGAACTGAATGTATTTGATGTCCCAAAGCTTTTGCAGAAGGTTTGAATTTGGTTGAAAATTTCCAGATTTTTCCGGCGCCGAAATCAGATTCAGCTCCAACAATATGTTTTTGTAGCTCATCAAGGTGAGCTATGGCGTACTGTTCTCCACCAAATAATCCCTGTTCTTCGTTGGCAAAGAGAACAACTCTTATGGTGCGTTTAGGTTGTGTTGGCATTAGACTAATTTTGTAAGCTGCAGCCATGGTAATTGCCACACCCGCACCGTCGTCTATCGCACCGGTCCCCAAATCCCATGAGTCGAGATGTCCACCAATCAGAATAATTTCCTCTGGCTTCTCCGTGCCGACAATCTCACCAATGACATTATAGGAGGTATAATCTTCACCAGCTTCAGACGTGAGGGTAAAATTTACAATGACGGGAACTTTACGTTTCAGCATATTTATGAGCAGATCTGCATCAGGATTTGAAAGTGCTGCGGCAGGAATTTTTTTAATATCCTTGTCATAACTCATGTTTCCAGTATGAGCCACGCGATTACTGTCTGTACCAACCGATCGTATGAGTATGCCAATGGCGTCTTTCTTAGCAGCTTCTTTTGCACCTGAACTTCTCGCAGGCACTGTCTTTCCATAATCATGGCCATCTCTAAACGCCTTCATACGTTTACTGATAAAAACTATTTTTCCAGCCACATCATCAGCGTCAGCATTTATTAAATCGGTGAGGGTTGAATAATGTATTATTTCACCCTGAAGGCCATTATCAGGAGTAGCGATGCTATTACCAAGTGCGGTAATCACAAGCCTTTGCTTAAAGGGTGCGATCACATGGGCCACTTCGATTCCTCTTTTCCAACTTGGAAAGGTTACAGGCTCTATTCTTATATTTTTAAAACCCAAGGACTTAAACTTATCCTGTGCCCATTGAACTGCAAGAGCATCACCTGCAGAGCCCCCTGCTCTTGCACCAACCTCAGTGGTCAGTGATTCTACAATTGACCAGGCCTCATTAGATACCAGTACAGAATCCCTAAGAGTCGCGGCAGTTTGTAATTGATTGTCGGTGAGAGGTTTGCTCATCTCCTCTGCCATAGACAACTCTGATTGACATAACACAAACAGTAGAGACATCAATAAATGTTTCATGATTATCCTTATTAAGAGATATTAATCTTTGATTTTGACTAGTTTAAAACCGGTATAACCGTAGATGATCGATATAACAGGATTAATCAGGTTGAAAAATGCATAGGGTAAATATGCGAGTGTCGGTACGCCTAAAGTACCCGCCATGAAAGCGCCACAGGTATTCCAAGGTACCAGCGGTGATGTTATGGTGCCAGAATCTTCTAGCACTCTAGAGAGGTTTTTCGGATCAAGTCCCCTCTTTTGATATTCTAATTTAAACATTCTTCCAGGAAGTACAATGGCAATGTATTGATCGGCTGTAAAAATATTGGTACCAATGCAGGTTGCAACTGTAGCTGCGATTAAGCTACCCGTACTATGGACAACGGAAAGAATGCTTTTTGCAATACGTTGTAACAGGCCTGTAGTTTCCATCACAGCACCAAAAGTCATCGCTGTAATGATTAACCATACTGTCACTAACATGCTCGACATCCCGCCACGAGAGAGTAAATCATCAACCTCTGCATTACCGGTGTTAGAGGTAAATCCATTGGCTATAACATCCCATGTCCCCTGTAATAACGCTGCAGCATTATGTAATTCAGGTTTGTTGACCGCGGCAATGATCGATTCTGACTGAAATGTAGCTCCAAAGACACCACCAACAAGTGCTCCTGCAAAGATAGTCACCAGTGCAGGCACTTTTTTGATGGCCATAAAAAGTACCAAACCTAATGGCGTCAATAAGAGAGGACTAATATAAAAATGTTGTTGCAGTAACGCCAATTTTTCTTCCATTGCAGAGGCGTCACCCGTTACTTCTGAATTGAGACCGATGATCACAAAGATGATCAGTGCAATGATTAAACTGGGTGTCGTAGTCCAGGTCATATGACGGATATGTTCAAAGAGTTCAGTTCCAGTTACAGCAGGAGCTAAATTGGTAGAATCTGAAAGAGGCGACATTTTATCACCAAAGTAGGCACCGCTTATAATTGCCCCCGCGGTTATTTCAACAGACAATCCAAGACCAGCCGCAACACCAATGAGACCAATACCAATGGTACCAGCAACGGTCCAAGAGCTACCGATACTGAGTGCAATGATTGCACAGATAATGCAACTTGCAGCATAGAACCAATCGGGTGATAGGAGCATCATCCCGAAGTAAATCATGGTTGGAACTATGCCTGCTTGAATCCAGGTACCGATGAGTGCGCCTACCGTTAATAAAATGAGTATGGCACCCATCGCAGTAGAAATTCCTTTAATAATACCTTCTTCTAATTGAATCCAGGTATAACCATTTTTAAGCCCAATGATACCTGCAATACAGGAGCATACGAGGAGTGCAATTTGATTAGCGCCGTAGGAAGAATCTTCTCCAAAAAAGTAGACACTACTACTGAGTAAAATAATTAAACTCGTTAGTGGGATCAGAGCATCAAGGAGAGAAACTTCTTTTCTATGATCAGACATTTTATAATTAACCAATGAGTTGAATATTAAAAAAGCGGTTCAAAACAGTCAGTACAAATATAATGCTTAATACAACAGGTGCTAAATAACTAATAGCAAAGTTAATGTATTTTTCAGTGTACGAACCAATGTAGTTTTCATTACCTTGGGCCAGTTCTTCAGAGAGATTTTCTTTCTTCCAAATATAGGCTGCAAATATACTGATCAGCATTCCACCCAAGGGTAAAAACGTATCATTGGCAACCCAGCCAACAAAGGTCATAAAGCTATGATCGGTTGCTCCTTCTTGAGCAATTCCAATTATTTGCATGAAATTAGTAAAAATGGAAGTGGCTCCATTTGACAGAAGCGATGGAATACCAACAACAAAGATAAGAATAGCAGTTAACCACACGGCTCTTGTACGAGGTACTTTATGTTCATCAACAACATAGGCAACAGGCACTTCAAGTAGTGACACTGTCGAAGTAAGTGCTGCAAAGGATAATAATGTGAAGAAAAGTGTGCCTACGACAACGCCTACAACAGGTCCTAAGTTTTCAAAAACACCCGGTAAAGTTACAAAGATTAAACCAGCACCACCCGTTGGCTCAACACCTTGAGAAAACACAAACGGAAATAACATAAGGCCTGCAAGAAATGCAATGCCCACATCCATCAACGTAATTAATGCAGCTGATTGAACAATGTTTTGGTCACGATTGAGGTAACTACCGTAAGTGATCAAAGCTCCCATTCCTAATGATAAAGAAAAGAAAGCCTGTCCTAGTGCACTATAAACAACGGGGCCATTAATTTTGGAAAAATCGGGGACAAGATAGAATTTCAGACCATCCATTGCACCATCTAGAGTCAATGAGTATGCGAGCAGAACAACCATGATGATGATTAAGGATGGCATCAATAATTTAGCTGCTCGTTCAATACCCTTCTGTATGCCGTGAGAGACTATATAGGCCGTTGTAGCCATAAAGACAAGTCCATAGGACCCCACCTTTATCCAATCAGCAACAAAATCTCCAAAATGATTGCCAATATCAAAATTTCCTGCAAGCATTTCAACCACATATCCAAATGCCCATCCTGCTACAACATTGTAAAAAGAAAGAATTAGAAATCCAGAGAGAATGCCAAGCTTACCGATGAATGACCAGGCAGGACTATTTAATGAATAAAAAGCACCGACAGCATTACGACGTGTCTTACGTCCAATGGCAATTTCTGCAGTCATAACAGGAAAACAAAGCAAGAAGCAAAACAGCAAATACATCACAACAAAGGCTGCACCTCCGCCATTGCCAACTTCAAAGGGAAATTTCCAAATGTTTCCTAAACCAACCGCAGAACCTGCTGCTGCTAAAATAAACCCAAGTCTTGAACTAAATTCACCACGTTCTGCTGCCATATGTAGAATCTCACCGTTTATTAGTATTTGAATGCGAGCAAAATACTGGACAGTAAATCCAATGCTCACAAATTTTATTATTATAGTTTTACGTTAATTTAGATTAACTTTTTTGTTGTTTTTTGTACTGAGTGTTCATTTAACACTACTGCACCTGTCTATAAAAGCACATTTAACCCATTAAAGACAAGTGCCGTCGCTAAAATGAAGACTTTTCAGAGATTACTACTAACAATAATATGTCACTTATCCAAGCTCTTCTGAGAGTTCAGGGAGTGCTACAAACAAATCAGCCACCAATCCATAATCTGCAACTTGGAATATAGGAGCCTCTTCATCTTTGTTAATCGCTACAATGACCTTTGAGTCTTTCATACCCGCCAAATGCTGAATTGCACCTGAAATCCCTACAGCAATATAAAGATCAGGAGCAACGATTTTACCTGTTTGTCCCACCTGATAGTCGTTTGGCACGAAACCGGCATCAACAGCGGCACGAGATGCTCCAATTGCTGCGCCCAGTTTATCGGCAATGGTTTCCAACAAATGAAAGTTTTCACCGCTTTGCATACCACGTCCACCAGAAATAATTATTTTAGCAGCAGTCAGCTCAGGACGTTCTGAAACGGTTAATTCTTGGCTGACAAAATTTGACACCTGTTCAGGCAGTTCAACATTTACGGAGTCAATTGAAGCAGCGCCACCTGTGGCTGATGCGGCATCAAACCCCGTACTGCGCACAGTTATCACTTTAACTGCATCCTTTGATTTGACCGTAGCGATAGCATTACCCGCGTAAATTGGGCGTACAAAAGTATCTTCGGATTCAACAGCGGTTATGTCAGAAATTTGAGCAACATCTAACAGAGCTGCGACGCGAGGAATAAAGTTTTTACCAAAGGTGGTCGCTCCCGCTAAAATATGAGAATAACCATCACTGATCGACATCACTACAGAAGTTATCGATTCTGCCGTTAGGTGCTCAAGGTTCGCATCCTCGACCAGAATAACTCTAGTCACACCTTCTATAGAAGCTGCTTCACTAGCAACGTCTGCACAATCATGGCCTGCTACTAAAACTTCTACATCAGCACTCATCTCTTTGGCCGCTGTAATGGTATTAAAGGTAGCACCGACCAAAGCATTACTACTATGCTCTGCAATCACCAAGCAACTCATGAGATCACCTTCGCTTCATTTTTCAATTTATCGACCAGTTCTGCAACCGATTCAACAATGACTCCTGCCTGTCGAGATTCAGGTGCCGCAATTTTTAAAGTTTCTATTCGAGGACTGATATCAACCCCAAGTGTTTCTGGCGTAGTCGCATCCAAAGGCTTTCTTTTTGCTTTCATGATATTGGGTAATGAAGCAAAGCGAGGTTCATTGAGTCGCAAATCGGTGGTGACAACAGCCGGTAATGTCATCGCAACCGTTTCTAATCCACCGTCAACTTCACGAACAACATTTAAAGCGCTACCATCAATGTTTACTTCTGATGCAAAGGTTCCTTGAGGCCAATCCAGTAATGCACCTAGCATTTGCCCTGTTTGGTTATTGTCAGAATCAATAGATTGCTTACCGAGGATGATCAAATCGGGAGATTCATCAAGTACAATCGCCTTCAGTATTTTTGCGACCCCAAGAGATTCTACGACCTCATCAGTGACCACATGAATTGCGCGATCGGCACCTAAGGCGAGGGCCGTTCTCAATGTTTCTTGAGACTGTTGTGGTCCGATGGAAACAACGACTATTTCATCAACGCTCCCCTTCTCTTTTAACCGTACCGCTTCCTCAACTGCTATTTCACAAAATGGGTTCATAGACATTTTTACGTTTGCCGTTTCGATACCTGATTGATCCGATTTAAGGCGTATTTTGACATAAGCATCAACCACCCGTTTTACAGCGACCAAAACCTTCATTTGATGCCCTCCAGAGAGACTATTATTATTGTAAAATATTGAATGAAATTAATTGTGCGAAGTTTATCATAAAGCAATTCTATTGTGGCTATTAATCGTTCAATGTATCATACTTTTTATAATACTAATATGTACCTAAAACCCATTAATAATAAGAGTCATTTGTACTAGGAGTCTATTTTGCAACGCGAATCCATGGAGTTTGATGTAGTGATTGTAGGAGCCGGTCCAGCGGGTCTTTCTGCAGCAATAAAACTAAGACAGTTAAGCGAAGAATCTGGCAAAGAACTGAGTGTGGTACTCGTTGAAAAAGGATCAGAAATCGGTGCTCACATATTGTCTGGAGCGGTCATGGAAACTAAAGCTCTTGATGAATTATTTCCCGATTGGAAAGAAATGGGAGCACCATTAAACACTGCCGTTAGCGATGAAAAGTTTTTATTCTTAAGTGCAAAGGGTTCCTTCAGCTGGCCGACAGCACTGATGATTCCCCAACAAAAAAATCATGGCAATTATATTGTTAGTCTGGGTAATGTATGTCGTTGGCTAGGTGAACAGGCAGAAGCTAAAGGCGTTGAAATTTTTCCAGGGTTTGCAGCAAGCGAAGTACTCTACCACGAAGATGGTTCTGTTAAAGGTATTGCCACAGGCGATATGGGCGTTTCTGAAGATGGGACGGAGAAAGGTTCTTATCAGGCAGGTTATGAGTTGCATGGAAAATACACCATTTTTTCTGAAGGTTGCCGTGGCCATCTTGGAAAGGAATTGCTCAAAAAGTTTTCATTAGATGCCGAGTCTTCACCTCAACATTATGGCATAGGTATTAAAGAACTTTGGAAGGTTTCCAAAGAGCAACATCAGGAAGGTTTGGTTGTCCACACTGCGGGTTGGCCAATGGATAATGCCACCTATGGCGGCTCCTTTTTATATCATCTTGAGGATCAACAAATCGCAGTTGGCTTTGTCGTGGGACTTAACTATAAAAACCCTTATCTGAGTCCCTTTGAAGAGTTCCAACGCTTCAAAACACATCCAGCAATAGCCAAATATCTACAGGGTGGTGAGCGCATATCTTATGGAGCAAGAGCATTAAACGAAGGTGGTTTACAATCTCAACCTAAATTACACTTCCCAGGTGGTGCTCTGGCAGGTTGTGAAGCAGGCTTTTTAAATCTACCTAAAATTAAAGGTAGTCATACAGCAATGAAATCTGGAATGCTCGCAGCACAGGCATGTTTTGATCAATTGACATCCGATGATGTTCAGTCTGATGGAATCAAAGATCTTCCAGCCTACCAAACTGCCTATGAAAAATCATGGGTCTATGACGAGCTTCATCGAGCTAGGAACACCTACCCTGCTTTTCATAAATGGGGGTTAATTGGCGGCATATTATTCACAGGTATTGACCAAATACTGTTCAGAGGTAAACTACCTTTTACCCTAACCGTTTCTGAGCCAGATTATTCGACACTCGACAAGGCTGCGGATTCAAATCCCATTGACTACCCTAAACCCGATGGAAAGCTGTCCTTTGATCGACTATCTTCGGTTTATATTTCAAATACCAATCATGAAGAAGATCAACCCATTCATTTAAAACTCAATGACATTAATATACCCATTGAGACCAATCTTGCTTTGTATGATGAGCCTGCACAAAGATATTGTCCTGCAGGAGTGTATGAAATAATTCGAGAAGAAGATGGCAGTAATCCCAAGTTACAGATTAATGCCCAAAACTGTGTACATTGTAAGACCTGTGATATTAAAGATCCTTCACAGAATATCACCTGGGTCACTCCCGAAGGTGCCGGAGGACCGAACTATCCTAACATGTAGATTGGGTGTTATTTAAATAAAACGGCGTCGTAGAAAATAGATGGACGTCAATAATGCAATGATCAGAGGATTGGTTGATCCGCTATTAACAAGCTCTTCCTGTCTTTTATCATCTTCAGCCTGTTTTCGAATTGCTGTACAGTTTGTAGGCTCAATATCTTCAGTAGGCACCAATAAAAAGGAATGAACCTCACCATTAACCGTACCCGTACCCGTGATATAACCATTTTCATTTATGTCTCTAGCAACAATCAATTCCCAACCCAGTGAACAGTCAACCATATCGTTCAAATTGATCAGTGTCTGTGTATCATAGTCGTATCGGAATGCGGTACTTTTACTATTAAAACCTGATGTTATTTGTGCAATTCCAACAACCTGATTGCTGTTGTTAATTGCAAATGCTTTTGATTCATCAAAATCTTCATGATCAGAAAATTCAGGAATGAGAATCATTGGTTCGGTAAGTGATGCGTCATAAATAAAGGCGCGTTTCTCATTAAGAAAAAAGTCTTCAGCAGTTTCTGTTACTCCAACTACTAAACCATTGTCATTAATGTCATAGGCTCCACTTGTGAAGCCACCTAATGCTCCTAGGTCTACCGACAACTCAGGGCTCGCTGGATCCCACATAAACGCATGGCTAGGATTAAATTCATCTTCTGATGAGGCGATACCAACAACCTGTCCGATAGTGTTAATGGCGCGAGCAACACCGATACGTTCTACCTCATCACTAAATAGAGGAATAATCGTAAATGTTTCTGTATTTATGTCATATAGATAGGGCCGATTCTGTGTCGACTCTTCCTCTGTCTCAGCGTTGATATTATTAATTAATGCATAACCTACGACCTTCCCATCATTATTAATATCTAAGGCACGTTGAACACCGACAGTACCTTCAGTAACAAGTAATGCTTCTGCAGGAAATGGTAAGGCCATAATAGCCCCTCCCGCATAAGAGATGGTCGCAACCTCTCTCTTCGTTAAATTAGCGTCATCAACGACAAGTGCAAAACCATAACCGACCACCGTTGAATTATCATTAATACCATAAGCATAATTTCTAAAGTCCCCGCCATCAGCGGTTAAATCTAAATTTCCTAAGTTGATTAAAACTTCATTGCTGTATAAATAACTATGAGAGCAGAACTCTCGGCTAATAATTTCACCTGTGACCGACTGGCAAGAAGGGATCGTACTCTCTTCAGTAATTTGATCAGCAGGAACAATGGCTCCGTTTGCGTTTCCAGCGACTTGATTTAAATTATTAATTGCAAAAGCAAAGTTTTCCGTACCACCAAGATTACCAAGGTCAATTAGCTGATAAGGCGCTGCTTGACTAGATACAGTTAAACCTGCAATTGCTAGAGCTGTGAATAATTTTGAAAATCTGTTCTGGAGCATGTAAGTATCCCGTTAATACATTTTAAGGCGCAAATTATACCTGAATTTATTTCCAACTTGGAACAATTAACTGTTAAGACAGTATGAATAACCACATTTGACACAATATTATCAAAAAGTTCCTTTTTAAATGGAAAACATCATCTTTCTCAATGTCTGAGACATCAATCACACTTTTAATTAAGTATAAAGCGTAACCCCGTCATGTCGTTGCATCTGCAACGTTATATCTGTATTATCAATAATAATTTGATTTAGTACACATCGATAGGTTTGAACTGATGAATACCGCAAAAGATATATTTAATCTTCAAAATAGACACGTTGACTGGCAGAGAATTAGTTATCTTCTTTTATTATCACGCTCAATTGATGATATTGAAGAGCAAGAACTGGTTAAAGAACATCTCGTTCACTTACAGTTTTCAGCGCGTGGTCATGACCTAGCACAAATTCTGCTCGGCTCAATGCTCACTCACCCCCATGATGGAGCAACGGGATATTATCGTTCACGCCCTTTTGTACTGTCACTGGGTCTCGATATCGATGATGCTGTTATTTCATCCATGGCGCGAACCGGTGGTTATAGTGATGGAAGGGATATTGGAGTCGTTTGTAATTATCCTAATGAGAAGCAAACTGGGTCAGTACTATTTCCAATGTGTGGTGGCGTAGGCTCACAATACTCACCTATTTCTGGTTGGGCGCAGTCCATTGTTTATCATCGTGATCAATTAAAAGATACTGCCTACAAAGGAGCCATTGGGGTCTCAATGGGTGGTGATTCATCCATGTCGACCAGTGGATTTTGGGCGGCGCTGAATATATCAACAACTAATAATTTACCCCATCTATTTGTCATTGAAGATAATGGTTATGGTATTTCTACGGAACAATCTGTTCAAACACCTGGTGGTGATCAGGTTGCTAATCTTGCAGCCTATAAGAATTTGAAAATTATTGATGGTGACGGTACCGATCCAATCAAGACGCCCCAGTTAATTCAAGAAGCCGTTGATTATGTACGCTCAGAACATGGTGCCTGTCTTTTACGGTTGAAAGTACCACGACTCTGTGGTCACTCATACCAAGATACTCAGGCGTACAAGTCAGAGGAGCAACTGGCAAATGATAATGCATCCGATCCACTTCCCAAGCTTAGGAAGTTTCTATTAGATGAGGGACTCATCAGCGAATCTAATTGGAAAAAAATATCTGAACAGGCTGAACTCGATGTCCGTGCCGCCGTTGTTAAAGCAAAGGCTACAGCACAGCCCAATACTTCAACCGTTGAGCGACATGTTTACGCTGAAACAAACCAATTCCAACAGCCTGAATTACAAACACGAGGTGGATTACATGCCAATAAGTACCCTTTTACAGAGGTTACAACCGAGTCTAAACCTCAGGGATCTAGACTCAACATGCTTACAGCTATTCGCAACACTCTTGATCATGAGCTAGAAATCAATCCAAAGGTATTAGTGTTTGGTGAAGATGTTGGCCCCAAAGGTGGTGTTCATGCGGCAACGTTAGGCCTCAACAAAAAATATGGCGACCAACGGGTTTTTAATACCAGTCTTTCAGAAGAAGGAATTATTGGTCGTTCCGTTGGCATGGCATTGAGTGGTCTCATGCCAGTGCCAGAGATACAATTTAGAAAGTATGCAGAACCAGCCGCAGAGCAAATTACCGATGTAGGTACCATGCGTTGGAGAACCAATAACAAATTTGCAGCACCTATGGTCATTAGAATGCCCGGAGGTTTTGCAGGCTGTGGTGATCCTTGGCATTCAGTCAGTGATGAAGTTGAATGGGCCCATAAAACCGGCTGGCAAATTGCCATGCCTTCTAATGCTGAAGATGCCGTTGGTCTATTACGTTATGCACTTCGTGATAATAATCCAACAATTTTCTTTGAGCATCGCTCATTACTTGATGCAGCCTCAGCTCGACGTTCCTACCCTGGTGATGAATTTGTCATTCCCTTTGGTCGAGCAAACAGGGTTGTTGAAGGAGAACATCTCACGGTTGTAACCTGGGGCGCTATGGTCGAACGATGTGTTGCCGCGGCCAATTCGATATTAACGGATGATATAAATACCCGAATCGAGGTCATTGATCTTCGAACCATCCAACCTTGGGATAAACAGATGGTTCTAAATTCAGTCAAGAAAACCGGACGATGTTTAGTGGTCCACGAAGATAATTTGACTGCAGGATTTGGTGCAGAAATAGTGGCTGTGCTTGCCAAGGAAGCATTTTTTGATTTGGACGCACCCATTGAGCGACTAGCAATGCCCAATATTCCCGTCCCACACAATATCGAATTATTAAATGCAGTGGTTCCTACCAAGCAACGCATTCAGGCACAGATGATGGGTTGTTTGTCAGCATGAATACTATAATGAATAGCAACATCGATATTAAATTATCTGAGGGTGAGCTTGAAGGTACTGAGGCAACAATATCTCAATGGTTAATCAGTGTGGGTGAGAATATTAATAAAGGACAACCCTTGGTTGAACTTGAAACAGATAAGGTTAGTATGGAAATTTGCGCTCCAGAAACTGGCATTCTTGAAAAGATATTCATTCAGACTGGTGAAAAAGTGGAAACCGAATCTTTACTAGGAACTCTTAACACTCAAATATCGACTAATGAACCTTCTATAGTCAATCCTGAAAACGATTCAAATAAAGAGTCGGGTAAAAGTTTGCTCAGTCCTGCCGTTCGTCGTCTACTAAAAGAAAATAATTTAGACATTGATGAAACCATTAACAGTATTGATGGCAGTGGAAAAAATGGTCGCGTTAACAGAAATGATGTCGTGGCATATCTTGAAACGGTCATCAGCAACCCAACAAAACAAGTACTACAAAGTCAATTAGTCCCACACAGTACCATGAGAAAATCCATTGCCAGTCATATGGTGAGTAGTTTGTTAGAAACCTCACCGCATGTGACCAGTATCTTTGAAATGGACATGGGCAATATCATTGAACATCGCAAGTGGCATAAAAAAGAATTTTTAGCTGAAAATGTCAACCTAACCTTTACTGCCTATTTCCTAAAAGCAATGGCAGAAGCTGTTTCATTGGTTCCTGAAGTGAATGCCAGGTTTCATCAGGAAGCACTAGAACTATTTAGTCAGGTTAATATTGGCGTCGGTACTGCCCTGGGTAACTCTGGTTTGGTGGTACCCGTTGTCAATGATGTTCAGTCACTCAGTCTGTTTCAAATAGCAAAATGTCTCAATGAACAGACAGAAAAAGCGCGTACCAATAAACTCATTCCCGCTGACATGAAAAATGGAACGCTTACCATTTCTAATCACGGTGTTAGCGGTAGTCTTATTGCCACACCGATTATAATTAATCAACCACAGGTTGCTATTCTAGGTGTTGGCAAAATGGAAAAACGACCGGTGGTTATAGAAGTTAATGGTGATGATGTTATCAGTATTCGATCAAAATGTTATGTGTCACTCACCATTGACCATCGTGCACTTGATGCTCATCAGACTAATCTATACCTCTCTGAATTTGTAAATATTATAGAAAATTGGGGAATGTAACATCATAAAATTCACCGCGATGAAGAGTACTAAGAATTGTATCTCTAATAATAGAGTTGTAATATTAAAATAGTTTTTGCAATGACCAAATCAATAATTTTAGCAGCAGGTAATGTTAGGAAAAATGGAATGAACGTTAAAAGTTATGCTTCAGGAGAATGGGTCAGCGGAGATGGCCGGAAAGACACTTTATCCAGTGCAATTAATGACGAATATATTGGTGAGGTAAATTCACTTACCTCAGGATTTAAAGAAATGCTTGAATATGGTCGGACTAAAGCCGGTCCGATTCTCAGAGCATTAACCATTCATGACCGTGCTGAGAAAATTAAGCTTCTTGCTAAATACCTGCTCGAGCGTAAAGATGACTTCTATCAAATATCATACTTAACTGGTGCCACAAAAGCTGATTCATGGGTCGATATTGAAGGCGGCATTGGCACCATGTTCAATTACACCGGTATTGCCAAACGTGAACTCAATAATGATACCTTTATTGTTGAAGGCGATGTTCAGCCTCTATCTGCCAATGGCACCTTCATTGGACAACATATTTTAACGCCAAAAGAAGGCGTCAGTGTTCATATTAATGCCTTTAACTTCCCCGTTTGGGGCATGTTAGAAAAGATAACACCCAGCCTAATTGCCGGTGTTCCAGTCATTGTTAAACCGGGTACTGTAACGTGCTACTTAACTGAAACAGTCGTTAAAGCCATTATCGAATCAAAAATACTACCAGAGGGCTCGGTACAACTTATTTGCGGGAGTGTTGGTGATTTATTCGATCATTTACAAGAACAAGACACGGTGACCTTTACCGGCTCTGCGACCACCGGTCGTATGCTCAAATCTCATAAAACAATTATTGATAAAAGCATTCCTTTTACCATGGAAGCAGATTCACTTAACTGTTCAATCCTCGCTGCCGATGTCAGTGTTGAGGATCCAGAGTTTGATCTCTACATTAAAGAAGTAGTGCGTGAAATGACCAGTAAAGCGGGGCAAAAATGTACTGCGATTCGCCGCGTTATGGTTCCTGAAGACATGACTACAGCCGTGATTGAGGCATTACAAAATCGTTTATCAAAAATGGTCATTGGCGATCCTCACCAGAAAGAAGTCAGAATGGGCGCCCTGGTCGGTAAAGCACAAAGAGACGATGTAAACATCGCAGTAAATAAACTCGCTGAGGTAAGCGAGATTGTCTCCCCAGACCTTAGTCATTATCAAAAAATCGGGCAAACAATAGGGGTCAGTGACAATAAAGGTGCGTTCGTGGCCCCCACCCTACTCCATTGCAAAGATCCGCTGTCTCAAACCATACCCCATGAAGTCGAGGCCTTTGGCCCAGTAAGCACCATTATGAGCTATGGCACTATGGATGATGCTATCGAACTCGCTAAGATGGGCAAAGGTAGTTTGGCAGGCTCAATCTTTACTCATGATAATAATATCGCCAGAGATTTCATTTTATCAACGGCATCTCATCATGGCCGCATGCTCATTATCAATAGAGATTGTGCAGCAGAATCAACGGGCCATGGCTCACCGCTAGCGAGTCTTGTCCATGGCGGACCTGGTCGTGCAGGTGGCGGTGAAGAGTTAGGAGGTGTGCGCGCCATTAAGCATTATATGCAACGAACAGCACTTCAGGGATCGCCAACAACAATCATGGCGATCACTAACAAATTCATGACGGGTGCAGACACCGTTGAAGATGTGATACATCCATTTCGTAAATATTTTAATGAACTCGACATTGGTGATTCACTGACCACTCACCGAAGGACAGTCACCGAGGCAGACATCGTTAATTTTGGATGTGTTTCAGGTGATCACTTTTATGCGCATTTTGATGAAATTGCTGCAAAGGATTCATTCTTTGAGAAACGTGTTGCCCATGGCTACTTTATTATTTCAGCAGCGGCTGGAATGTTTGTTGATCCTGGTGTCGGACCCGTCATAGCAAACTATGGCATTGACAACTTACGCTTTGTTGAACCGGTAGGAATTGGCGATACCATCCAAGTAAAAATTACCGTAAAACGTAAAGTAAAAAAACTTAAAAAGCCCGATGATAAATTCCATACAGGCATAGTTGTCTGGGATGTAATTGTCAAAAACCAACATGATGAACCTGTTGCGGTTTATGATATTTTGACCCTTGTTGAACAGGAAAAGACTTTATAACCAACGAATGTTTCGTATTACTGATCTGACTCATTGCACAATGATTAATTTGGGTTTATTTTTTATAAGTAAAGTCAGATTGCTGATAATTAGGTCGATTATTTTGAATTTCAGACAAGGGTTCAATTAAACGCATAGAATTAAGTGAGCGTTGGGTCAGTTCAACATATTCAGCAGTACCCGAGGTTTTCCACTGAACTTCCTCGGAAGAGAGTGTTTTAGTAACTTTTGCTGGCGTGCCCATGATCATAGAGCGTGGGTCGCAACGAAATTTTGCTCGAACAAATGAACAAGCAGCAACAATGGATTCTGTGGCAATAGTAGCCTCATCCATAATCACAGCATTAATGCCGACGAGTGAGTTTTCCTCAATGGTGCAGCCGTGTAATATGGCTCCATGGCCAATATGGCTATAGGCCGATAGAATTGCAGACCTATTTGGAAAACTGTGAATAACACAGTTATCTTGAACATTAGAATGATGGTGAATGTGAATACGACCAAAGTCACCACGAAGAACAGCGTTGGGACCGATATAACAATGTTCTTCAATAATCACATCACCGATAATTTCGGCGCTAGGATGAACATAGCTGTTCGGACTAATAACAGGGATCAGATCATCGATCGCGTAAATTGGCATTAAATGACTCCATCTTAAGCATTAAGAAATAGAATTTATAAATAACTGACTACAGTATAATTGAGAGCAATTTATGATCAAAGCAAATAACTATAAAAACATCAGCCTAACTAAACACAGTGGCATTGCAACCCTTACCCTTAACCGCCCTGAGAAACTGAATAGTTTTAATACTGAAATGCATCAGGAACTGCGCGAAGCCATTGATGACATTGCCTTTGACTCAGAAACAAGAGCATTGCTACTCACCGGTGCAGGTCGCGGATTTTGTGCAGGACAAGATCTATCTGATCGTGCAGTGAGTGGCGAAACAAATGTAGCTCCAGATCTTAGTGCTTCTGTAGAGCAAAATTACAATCCGTTAATTCGCCGTATCACACAACTAAAGATGCCCGTTATCTGTGCAATGAATGGGGTCGCTGCTGGAGCAGGTGCAAGTCTTGTGATGGCCTGTGACATTGTCATTGCCGCTAAATCATCATCATTCATACTGTCTTTTGCAAAGGTAGGTCTGGTACCCGATTCAGGCAGTTCTTGGCATATAGCACGAGCAATAGGACTTCCCAGAGCCAAGGCATTAGCGATGCTCGGAAATAAACTTTCTGCAGAACTCGCGGAACAATGGGGCTTAATTTATCAGGTTGTTGATGATGAAATACTCATAACTGAGGCTGAGAATTTAGCCGCTCACCTATCTACACAACCCACAGAAGCTTTAGCAAACATTAAACAACTCATACAGACTAGTTTTGATCATAGTTTGCAGGAACAACTCGAACGTGAAAGAGCTGCCATGCAACATCTCGGAAAAAGTCATGACTATCAGGAAGGTGTTGCCGCCTTCCTCGATAAAAGAGCGCCAAACTTTAAGGGATGCTAGTTAAACAATTAAAATTAATAATAAAAGGTAAGTAACATTCAATGAAAAACGTTTACATATGTGATGCAGTAAGAACACCTATTGGCCGCTACGCGGGATCTCTTGCCATGGTCAGAGCCGATGATCTAGGTGCGATTCCAATTAAAGCGCTAATTGACCGTAATCCCGGCCTAAACCTTGCTGAAATAGATGATCTTTATTACGGCTGTGCCAATCAGGCCGGTGAAGACAATCGAAATGTGGCACGAATGAGTGGGTTGTTAGCGGGTCTGCCCTACAGCGTGCCAGGAATGACCATTAATCGCCTCTGTGGCTCAGGTCTCGAAGCGATTGGCTCTGCAGCAAGAGCCATTGCAACAGGCGAGCAGCATATGGCAATTGCAGGTGGAGTCGAACAAATGTCTCGGGCTCCCTTAGTAATGGCTAAGGCAACGGCAGCATTTTCACGTCAAACAGAATTGTATGACACCACCATGGGTTGGCGCTTTGTGAATAAAAAATTAGCTGCTAATTATGGCGTAGAAAGCATGCCAGAAACCGCAGAAAATGTAGCCGAACAATTTAACATCAGCCGTGCAGATCAAGACCAGTTTGCACTACGCAGTCAGCAAAAAACTGCCGAGGCTCAAGAGGCCGGTCGATTTGACGATGAAATAGTACCTGTGACGGTCAAAATCAATCGTAAAGAAACAAAAGAGTTTTGCCGTGACGAGCATCCTCGTGGGAATACTAGTATTCAAGCAATAGAAAATTTAGGCACACCGTTCAAAGAAAACGGTACCGTGACTGCAGGTAATGCCTCTGGGATTAACGATGGTGCCTGTGCCCTGCTTATCGCTTCAGAATTTAAAGCTGCAGAACAACATTTAACGCCGATTTCACGTGTTGTCGGTATGGCAACTACAGGTGTTGAACCTAGAATAATGGGTATAGGTCCAATCTCTGCCACACAGAAAGTACTTGAATTAACAGGACTATCACTTGAGCAGATGGATGTTATCGAACTTAATGAAGCCTTTGCCGCTCAGGGCTTAGCCGTTCTCAGAGGACTTGGTCTTGAGGATGATGACTCTCGAGTTAATCCAAACGGTGGCGCTATATCATTAGGTCATCCACTGGGCATGAGTGGTGCGAGACTGGTCA
>JAUUZN010000061.1 GCA_030589945.1 Gammaproteobacteria bacterium
ATTTTTAGACTTACAGTTTGAAAAAAAACCCGATCTCGGGGAAGAGATCGGGTGATATGTTTGCCAGAAGGGGTAGTCTGGCAATACCGCTCAAATGGAAGAAGCGGTGACACAATATGCGTCTATTAATATAGAGTGTTAAACACTGGAAATGTTTCATCTAATTAAAAAAGTTTTTCTAATGGGCTTCATCCCAATTCATCCCCTTGCCCACGTCGGCAATTAATGGAACATTAAGCTCTGCGGCTTTCTCCATAATTAACTTCAAATTCTTGCTGACAGCATCAACTTCATTAGTTGGAATCTCGAAAACCAGTTCATCATGAACTTGCATGATCATCCGTACGGGTATCGGTTGGTTGTTAATCCACTCATCAACATCAATCATAGCGAGTTTGATGATGTCTGCAGCCGTACCTTGCATGGGAGCGTTAATGGCGGTTCTCTCAGCAGCTTGTCGGCGCATGCCATTACTTGCATTAATTTCTGGTAAATAAAGTCGTCGACCAAAGAGTGTTTCGACATAACCTTTCTCTCTAGCCTTAATACGTGTGATCTCCATGTAATCCTGTACGCCAGGATAACGAGAAAAGTAGGTGTTCATATATTGCTGTGCAGAACCACGGTCGATACCGAGTTGTTTTGCAAGTCCGAAAGCCGACATGCCATAAAGTAGGCCAAAATTGATGGCTTTTGCGCTGCGTCTTTGATCGGAAGTGACTTCAGTTTTATCGATACCAAAAACTTCAGCGGCAGTTGCTCGGTGAATATCTTCACCGGCTTCAAAGGCGTTAACAAGACCTTCATCGGTGGACAAGTGGGCCATGATGCGCAACTCAATTTGAGAGTAGTCAATGGCGACCATGGTAAAGCCATCTTCTGGTAGAAATGCTTGTCGTATTCTACGTCCTTGCTCTGTGCGAATAGGGATGTTTTGTAAGTTAGGATCGGTGGAGGAAAGCCGTCCAGTCGCTGTAACAGCCTGATGATACGAGGTATGAATGCGACCGGTTTCAGGATTTACCATCTTAGGAAGCTTGTCTGTATAGGTTGATTTAAGTTTACTGAGACTTCGATACTTTAGGATGACGCCAGGTAACTCATAGTCGTTGGCAAGTTCTACCAATACTTCCTCGGCAGTTGAAGGTTGTTTTTTTGGTGTTCTTTTTAAAATAGGTAGTTCAAGTTTTTCAAAAAGAATTTCTTGTAGTTGTTTCGGTGATGCAAGATTAAATTCTTCACCGGCTAAGGTATGGGCTTCGGACACCAGTAGTAAGAGTTGTTCGGCAATTTCAATGCTTTGTTTTAGCAACATTTGAGCATCAATTTTAACGCCCGTACGCTCAATTTTCGAAAGCACTTTAACCAGAGGTAATTCAATATTTTCAAAAACAGATCTTAGCAGTTCTTCAGACTTAATCAGCGGCCAAATTTGTTGGTGTAGTCTCAAGGTAATGTCAGCATCTTCTGCAGCATAGGGTCCAGCGATCTCTAAATCAATTTGATTAAAGGTGAGTTGGTTTTTGCCTTTGCCGGCAATATCGACAAAATGTATGGTTGAATGATTCAAATATTTAAGAGCGAGGGTATCCATATCATGGCGATTGCCTACGCTATTCACCACATAGGACTCAAGCATGGTATCAAATTCAATTCCCTGAAGAGAGATCCCATGACGGGCCAGTACGCTGGCATCGTATTTAAGATTTTGTCCCACCTTCTTCATGGTTTCATCTTCAAGAATGGGCTTTAATTGTGAGAGCACATAATCTTGGTCGAGTTGTTTTGGTACGCCAAGGTAATTATGGGCAAAGGGAACATAGGCGGCTTCGCCCGCCGATACACAAAATGAGACACCTACCAGATCAGCTTGCATATAATTGAGGCTGGTGGTTTCGGTGTCAAAGGCAAATAATTCAGATTGTTTAAGTCTTTCTAGCCACTGTTCAAAACGTTCAGTTTCTAGAATGGTTTCATAGTGAGTTTCTAGTTTTTCCGGTTCTTCAATTTTCAAGTCAGGATTATTGCTGCGGCTCAAGGCTTCGCCCAACCATGTTTTAAATTCTAATTCTGTACAGAGCTTTATCAGATCATCAGAATGTTCATCAGCGAAGGTGAGTTGCTGGTGCGTTTTGTCGAGCTCAACATCGAGTTTGATGGTTGTGAGTTGTTTACTCAAAGGTAACTTATCAAGATGTTCTCGAAGACTCTCGCCAACCTTACCTTTAATGTCATTTGCATGCTCGGTTAAATTGTCGAGGGTTTGATATTCATTGAGCCATTTCGCAGCAGTTTTGGGACCTACCTTTGGAATTCCAGGAATATTATCTGCGGTGTCACCCATTAACGCTAAATAATCAATAATCTGATCCGGTCTTACGGAAAATTTGTTGGCGACCCCTTCTGGGTCTAGGATGACTTTATTCATGGTGTTGATCAAATGGATTGATGGTGTGACCAGTTGCGCAAAATCCTTATCGCCAGTTGAAATTAAGACATTTTGTTCGTCTGCCGCAGCCTGAACGGCGAGGGTACCAATGACATCGTCAGCCTCAACATCGGGGATTACAATGAGAGGGATTCCCATTGCGGTGATGAGTTCATGCAATGGCGCAATTTGTTGACGAAGGTCGTCGGGCATAGGTGGACGATGTGCCTTATAATCAGCAAACATATCATTGCGAAAGGTTTTTCCTTTGGCATCAAAAATCATCGCCATATGAGTTGGTTGATATTCGATGATCAGCTTTTTCATCATATTGATAACACCGTAAATGGCACCGGTAGGATTGCCTTTACTGTTGGTGAGTTCAGGCATTGCATGGAAGGCTCTGAAAAGGTAGGAGGAGCCATCAACAAGAATAAGCGGGCTTTTATCTTTAGTCATCTGTGATCCAAAAAGTTAATAGTTATGTATAAATTACGACCATTTTTAATGATGGCTAATGTAAATTATGGCCATCATTAAAAATGATTATTTGCAATGATTCGATGAACCACCGCTAATGAAAGATGCGAAATGTATTACTTTCCTATAGGATCACTATATTAATCAATTAAAGGTCGAGACAACAGCATGAATAAGTGGATATTTAGCATTATTTTGGTCCTCAGTGTATCTTTTGCCAGTTCTGCTGCGGAACAAAAAAGTACTTCGAGTAAAACAAAGCCTGTCCAGAAGCCCCCCAAGGTACAAAAAGGAAATATTGCGCGTTCTGATATTACCATCAGCGTGAGTAAAGATTCTTTAATTAAAGAGTATCGAATTGAAGGGTTGCTCCGAGCAATTAAGGTTACACCGCAAAATGGTGCACCTGCCTATTATTTGGTAGATCGTGAAGGAACCGGAGAGTTTATTCGTCTTGGGCCTGACATGGGTCCTGAGTTACAGGTGCCTCAATGGATTTTGTTTGAGTGGTAAGTTAAATAAAAAGTAGTTATGCACCAAAGTTAAATTCAACGTAGTGAAGTAATGCTAAAGTATTGGATTTAAACAACTATCTTGTCATTTTAGCCTGTGGGTAGTTGTGTGGTTAACATTTAGAAGAAATTGAAGAAAACCGACAAATATTATGCGGATTGAATTTGTGGCCTAATAAAAATCGATTATAAACAATGAGTTGGCGTCACTAATTTATGTAAAATTTCAACTTTAAATTGTTAATAAGTCACTATCAGTGCTGTGGATAACATTTGCATCAACACATTTAAAAAAAACGAAGGAAAGGTCTAGTTGCTTACTATTTTTAATCAATTTGCTTCAAAAATTGAAAAATTTAGCCATTTTAGCGGTCGCCTCATCTCATGGTTAACATTGTTGATGGTCGTTTTAGTTTTTCTTGTAGTGGTATTGCGCTATGTTTTCAATATTGGCTCCATACCTTTGCAGGAATCCATTATTTATCTTCATGGCATGGTCTTTTTGTTAGCAGCGGCCTATACCCTACAACAGGATGAACACGTGAGAGTGGATGTTTTTTACAGCGTCATGACTCCACAGAAAAAAGCCTGGGTTGATTTAATGGGTACACTCATTTTCTTATTTCCAATTTGTGGCTATTTATTTTATACGAGCTTTGATTACGTTATTCTTAGCTGGAGAATAAAAGAATCATCCCCAGAGGCTGCAGGATTACCTGGCTTATATCTGCTAAAAACTCTGATGCTGATGATGCCAATTCTTATGTCAATTCAAGGGTTAGCTATTGTTATTCGATCGCTTCAAACCATTCGAGCACCGAAAAGAACCACAGAGCCTAATAGTCAAAGAGGGAATGTGAATGATTGAGTTCATGCCTTTGGTGATGTTTGCAGTGGTATGTATCGTCCTAATGTTCGGCTATCCTGTGGCGCTTTCACTTGCTGGTACGGCGCTCATTTTTGCCTTTGCGGGTAGTCAGTTTGGTTGGATCGACGCCAGTTTATTAAAGGCAATGCCAAATAGACTTTTTGGTATTATTAACAATCAAACGCTTATAGCGGTTCCACTGTTTGTTTTTATGGGGGCTATGCTGGAGCGGGCTAAGATCGCAGAAAAAATGCTGTCTTCAATGGCAAGCTTATTCGGTGGACTTCGTGGTGGCTTGGGTATCGCTGTTACCATTGTCGGTATGATGCTCGCAGCGAGTACTGGAATTGTGGGTGCAACAGTAGTAACCATGGGTCTCATCTCCTTACCGGTGATGCTAAAAAATGGTTATGACAAAGGACTTGCCAGTGGAATTATTTGTGCATCAGGAACTCTTGGTCAAATTATTCCGCCTTCCATTGTTTTGGTTTTGCTCGGTGACGTTTTATCGAGTGCCTATCAACAGGCTCAAGCTCAGGCAGGAATTTATCCTCCAAAATCAGTCTCTGTAGGTGACTTATTTATGGGGTCAATTGTCCCTGGCATGATATTGGTGGTTTGCTATATTTTATACGTGATATTTATTGCCTGGCGTAAACCAGAAGTCGCACCTGCGATGTCTAGAGCGGATACTAATCTTAGCTTCTCTCAACGGTTGTCAGAGGTTATAAAGAGTTTATTTTTACCGTTATTACTTATTGTAGCGGTTCTTGGTTCAATTTTGATGGGCTATGCAACGCCAACCGAGGCAGCTTCAGTGGGTGCTGTTGGCGCAATGATACTTGCTTTAATTCAGAGACAATTAAACTTAAGTTGTTTAACGAGGGTCATGCAGACCACCACCAAGACCACCAGCATGGTGTTCTTAATTTTAATTGGTGCTTCAATCTTTTCATTAGTGTTTCGTGCCTTTGAAGGTGATGAACTCATTCGCTCTATCTTTACCAATATGCCTGGTGGTGTAACAGGGGCGATGATTGTGGTGATGCTGGTGATGTTCTTGTTGGGTTTTATTCTTGATTTTATCGAGATTACCTTCGTTGTGGTGCCCATTGTCGCTCCAGTTTTATTAATGATGGGGCTTGATCCCATTTGGCTGGGCGTGATGATTGCGATTAACTTACAGACCTCATTTTTAACACCACCCTTTGGTTTTGCACTGTTTTATTTGCGAGGTGTTGCGCCTGAATCAGTCAAGACCGCACAAATTTATCGTGGAGTTTTACCGTTTATTGGCATCCAATTATTTGTGCTTGGTCTGCTTGCTTTATGGCCGTCCTTGGCCACCTGGTTGCCTCATTTAATCTACGGCAGTTAAATTTATAACTTGAGACTCTCATAGTAGGCTACTTCGGAAATATCTCCCCATGCACGAACTTGTTTTTTGTATTGATTATAGGACTCTAAAATACGTTTGCTCAGTTCGCTCTCATTTGCGATCTCGCCAACAACCTGTTCTGAAATTTCACGCAATTTGATAAGAACATCATCGGGAAATTTTTTCAGTTTCACATGATGCTGCTCGACAAGAACCTGCAGAGCAGCATTATTTTCAGCTATGAAATCAGCCTGCATATTAACATTTGCTGCATGACAGGCCTGTTCAACGATGGCCTTTAAGTCAGCCGGTAGAGCGTCGAAAGATTCTTGGTTAACAATGGCTTCAATGTTTGGACCCGGCTCATGCCAGCCTGGGAAGTAATAATATTTAGCTGCCTTATAAAGGCCCATGGCTAAATCATTGTAAGGGCCAACCCATTCTGCGGCATCGACGGCACCTGTTTCAAGAGCTGTAAAGACTTCACTGCCGGGCATTAAAACAGGCACTCCGCCAGCACGACTCAAAATTTCTCCGCCGAGGCCAGGAATACGCATTTTTAAGCCCTTGATATCTTCAAGACTTTTGATCTCTTTGTTAAACCACCCGCCCATTTGTGTGCCTGTGTTTCCAGCGATAAATGGTCGCACACCAAAGGGTGCGTATAGTTCGCGCCAAAGCTCGTAGCCTCCACCTTTAATGAGCCAGCCCTGTATTTCAGCTGCAGTTAATCCAAAGGGAACGGCGGTAAAAAAGGGGGACGCTGCCATTTTGCCTTTCCAGTAATAGGCCGCACCATGTCCCATTTCTGCAGTACCGGCACTTACGGCGTTAAACGTTTCTAAGGCAGGAACCAGTTCACCAGATCCATAAACTTTAACTTTAAGTCTGCCTCCACTCATTTCGGTAATGCTGTTTGCGAGGTACTCTGCACCAACGCCTAATCCTTGGAGATTTTTGGGCCAGGTGGTGACCATTTTCCATTTAATGGTTTTAGCCTTGGGAGCTTCTTCAGAGGAGCATGTACTTTCACCTTGACTGCATGCACTAAGTCCACCCAAAGCTGCAGTGGCAGAGATGGCGGTTATAAACTTTCTACGTTTCATGGTATTTTCCTGCTGAGTATTAAATTTAGGTTTGTAATTTATTATTCTTATCTGTTTGTTAAATCAGTACATTGAATACCTTAGATTATCTTATTGGGAGAGACTCAACAAGTCTCGAGTCTTGCATATGCAATGACTAACCATTTACTACCCACGGCTTCAAAATTAATCTGAACTCTGGCCTGTGGTCCATCACCTTCAAAATTGAGCACCGTACCTTCACCAAATTTCGGGTGTCTGACAATCTGACCGAGTGCGAATTCACGGATGACATCAGGTGATTCTTGATAGTCTTGGAATACCGGGCGGCTGATCCTTGCGTTGAGTCGGATCTCTTGTTTTAGATGATTGGGAATTTCATTAAGGAATCGAGAGGGTTTTGGATAATTTTCATTACCGTAAAGTCTGCGTTTTTCAGCCCAGCACAGATAAAGCAACTCCATTGCTCGAGTGATGCCCACATAACAGAGTCGTCGTTCTTCTTCGAGCTTTTCGAGGTCTTCAACAGAGCGGTTGTGTGGGAAGAGCCCTTCCTCCATGCCAGCGATGAAGACCACGGGAAACTCTAATCCTTTGGCAGAATGCAGTGTCATCATCTGCACCGCTTCATCATATTCATCGGCTTGAGATTCTCCTGACTCTAAGGCGGCATGGCTCAAAAATGCATCCAGTGGTGAGAGATTATCTTCGTGTTCAACCTCTTCAAATTCACGAGTGGCATTGATCAGTTCTTCAAGGTTTTCCTTCCTTGCTTCAGCTTTTTCACCTTTCTCTTTCATATAGTGAGTCATTAATCCTGACTGATGAATGAGTAGATCGGTTTTTTGATGCAATTCCATGTCTTCACAAAGCTCATCCATATGATTGATCAGATCAATAAATTTTTGGATGGATGTTTTCGCTCTTGCCGTTAAGTCATCACCAATCATTAAATCCATTGCGGTTTGCCACAAAGAGGTCTCGGCACTGCGAGCCTTGCTGCGAAGGATTTCAATGGTTTTATTGCCAATGCCACGGGGCGGAACATTGATGATCCGTTCGATTGCAGCATCATCGCTTCGTGAGGATAGCAGGCGTAAATAAGAGAGGCTATCTTTGATTTCTGCGCGTTCAAAAAAGCGTAAACCGCCATAAATTCGGTAGGGGATTTGCCGTATGATAAGCGCCTCTTCCAAAACACGTGACTGTGCATTGGATCGATACAATATTGCACAATCATTATAGGATTTGCCTTGCTCTGAATAATGCTTGAGCCGAGAGGCAATGAAACGAGCTTCTTCCTGCTCATTAAAGGCTGAGTACAGTTGGATGAGCTCACCCTCACTGTCATTGGTCCACAATTCTTTACCCATTCGGTCGCTGTTATTGTTAATGACTGCATTGGCGGCTTCGAGAATGGTGGCGGTCGAGCGATAGTTTTGCTCGAGTTTTAATAGGGTGACATCCTGATAATCAAGATTAAATTCTCTGATATTGCCAACCTGAGCACCACGCCAACCATAAATAGACTGATCATCATCGCCAACGATGGTGATGTTGCCGGTTCCTGTGGTGAGCAGTTTGATCCAACTGTATTGGATGTGATTAGTATCCTGAAACTCATCCACCAGCACATGGGCAAATCGCTGGCGATAATGTTTTAATAAGGAAGGATGATTCTGCCAAAGTTCCAATGCTCTTAATAATAACTCCGCAAAATCCACCAGGCCGGATTGCTGGCAAATACGTTCGTATTCCCTGTAGATCCGCAACATGATTTTGGTGAAAAAATCACTGTTATCTTTAATATCTTTTGAACGTTTGCCATTGTCCTTTTGATGATTGATAAACCATTGTACTTGACGTGGTGGCCATTCTTTTTCATCGAGTTTATATTCTCGCATGACTCTTTTGATGAGGCGCAGTTGATCATCAGAATCGAGGATTTGAAATGACTCGGGCAAATTTGCTTCTTTAAAGTGAGTCCTTAGTAGCCGATGAGCAATGCCGTGAAAGGTACCAATCCACATTCCTGAGGCAGGCATCTTCAACAATTTCTCAACTCGCCCACGCATTTCATGGGCCGCCTTATTGGTGAAGGTTACCGCTAAAATGGAATAGGGCGAATGACCTTCAGCCTGAATCATCCAAGCAATACGGTGAACCAGAACGCGCGTTTTACCACTACCAGCGCCTGCTAAGATTAACAGTGGTTTATTCGGCGCACAAACAGCTTCCCTTTGTGCAGAATTTAATTCGTCGAGTATTTGGCTAACATCTTCAATCATGAGCGCTATTCTAACAAAGAGTTTATTGTATTATAACTTAGATTCAAGTAATAAGATTGAGGACAGAATTGTCTGCAACTGATAATATATCCGCCCTGATCCAAGATTCAATTAGAAAGCTCCTTTGAAAGTAACATTAAATAAACAACAGACTAGCGCCGTCAAAAATATTTCTGATCCAATGTTGGTACTTGCCGGCGCTGGTAGCGGTAAAACTGCGGTGATTACTCATAAGATTGCCCATCTAATTAATCGTTGTGGATATCAACCCTCGCAGATTGCTGCGCTGACGTTCACTAACAAGTCTGCAAAAGAAATGAAGGCTAGGGTGTCTAAAATGTTAGGTTCCTCAAAATCTGAGGGTCTTCGAGTTTCAACCTTTCATACCCTTGGGCTTAATATTATTCGTGAGCAAATTAGCGATTTAGGTATGCGGCATAATTTTTCAATTTTTGATGATCAAGATTCTCAAGGGTTATTGAAAGAATTGACCGAGCGAGAAATACGCGGAGACAAGTCGGCACTATACTCGTTGCAAGAAAAAATAGGTCAATGGAAAAATGAATTGATTGATGCCGAGCAAGCTATTAAACAGGCTTCGGGTCAAAATGAATTGTATGCAGCCAAGACTTATGAACGTTATGTAAGGTATTTAAAGGCCTGTAACGCAGTTGATTTTGATGATCTCATTTATCTGCCTGCACAACTCTTTAAAAATAAGCCTCAAATTTGCCATCTGTGGCAAGCGAAGATCCGCTACTTGCTTGTGGATGAATACCAAGATACCAATGGTGCTCAGTATCAGTTGGTGAAATATCTGGTTGGACCTGAAGCACGATTTACCGTTGTTGGCGATGATGATCAGTCCATCTATTCCTGGCGCGGCGCGAATCCTGAAAATTTACTATTATTAAAAACAGACTTTCCTAGGCTTATTGTCGTTAAGTTAGAGCAAAACTATCGATGCAGTGGTCGAATCCTTAAAACGGCGAATCAGTTGATTGGCCATAATCCCCATATTTTTGATAAAAAACTATGGTCTGATTTAGCCTTTGGTGATCAAATCAGAGTGCTGGATTCTGCAGACGAGGAATTTGAAGCGCGAATGGTGGTAAGCGATATCACGTCATCACGCATGATGAATGCTGCACAATTTTCAGATTTTGCCATCCTCTATCGGGGCAATTATCAGGCACGAATTTTTGAAAAAACCTTGATGGAAAATAAGATACCTTACCGCATCAGTGGTGGTCAGTCGTTTTTTGCGAGGGCAGAAATTCGCGATATCATGGCTTATTTGCGATTACTGGCTAATCCTGATGATGATGCAGCATTCATTCGAATTGTTAATGTGCCCCGACGTGAAATTGGAGCAACAAGTTTAGAGAGACTGGGTCAATTTGCACAGGAAAAGCACATTAGTTTGCTCAAAGCATCAACACATGCGCAGTTATCAACAAGACTAAAGGGAAAAGGTCTTAATGCGGTTACACGTTTTTCAAAAATGATAGCTGCAGTAACTCGAGAATTTCAAGGTTCGAACATTGACAGCGTTCTCCAAAAATTTATTCACCAGCTCTCATATGACAATTGGTTGCTTGAAACTTCGAGTACGCCAGCGGCAGCGGAATATCGTTGGAATAACGTTAAAGAACTCATGAGCTGGATTGCTGAATTACTCAAACAGACCAAGGATAATGATCCTCTTTCTGCAGTGGTCACACAGCTAATACTTAGAGATCGCCAAGAAAAGGACAAGGATGAAAAGGAAGGCAATGAGGTGCAATTATTAACATTGCATGCTGCCAAGGGGCTAGAGTTTTCCCATGTCTATCTGGTGGGAATGGAAGAAGATATTTTGCCTCATAAGAGTTCTATCGAAGAAGATAATATTGAGGAAGAGAGGCGCTTATTTTACGTCGGAATTACACGTGCAAAACGAACATTAACACTCACTCGAGCGCGTGAGCGAAAGCGTTTTGGAAGCTTGGTTAAATGCCGTGCGAGTCGGTTTTTAGATGAGTTGCCTGAGGATGATCTTGATTGGCCAGCGAGACAAGGACCGGTGAGTGAAGATGAGCGCCGGGAAAGTGGCCGAGCTCATCTCGCTCGTTTAAAGGCGATGCTAAAGACTAATGATTAATTTTTAGTTGGTAGCTTCGGTTTTTTCAGCGTTTGAGCTCATATATTCAATGGCACTCTTTAACTCATCATCAGAGCAATCTCCGCAGGTTCCCATAGGAGGCATAACATTTTTACCCGTTTTAGCAGAACTGACGAGCGCATCGATACCGCCTTCAAGTAATGGCGCCCAAGCTTCGGTATCATGGAGTTTTGGCGCATTGGCAAGACCAGTACCGTGGCATGAAATACACATACTTCCATAAATGGCTTCACCGGTTCGGACTGCTGGTGCTGCATTTTTGGCTTCTTCAGCCGCAGCCATTGCAGCCATTTTTGCAGTGGTGACTTTTGCCACAGGTGCAGTACGTTCATGGATTTTTTCATCGCTCATGTGAGTGGCCTGTACAATACCTGTACTGATAACCAATGATGTAGAAGCGATGAGAAGAATTCGGGTAAAGCCTTTCATAATTTAATTCCTGTTACTGTTAATATGAGTTGAGTCTCATTGAATAAGTGCCCAATTATAGCTGCATTTCGACATTGTATAAACCTTTAGTACAATTAGCTGTCATACTAGTTGCTGTACTTGTTGTGAAACAGGTTCAGACACTGAAAATGTTATCTAAAATAGGGATTATATGAGGCTTTTATTAGTCGAAGACGACGATCAGTTGATCAACGGATTATCGAAGGCATTAAAACGCGATGGTTTTTCTATCGTCACCGCGATGAATGGCTGTGACGCTATTATTCGTGCAGAATATGAAAAGGTTGATATCATCATTCTTGATATTGGCTTACCCGATATGAGCGGCCTTGAGGTTTTAAAGCAAATTAAAGATAAAGGTTTAAGTTGTAAGATCATCATGCTTTCAGCCAAAGAAGAGTTGTCAACGAAGGTAAAAGCGCTCGATGCAGGTGCTGATGATTATTTAGTAAAACCTTTTGAGTATGAAGAGTTAACAGCAAGAATTCGAGTATTAGAGCGAAACTTAAACTTTCGTCAGCACCCAATTCTTGAGGTGGGACCTTTGACCGTCGATATTTCTGGGCATATTGTCAGGTGTAATGGAGAAGACATAGAGCTCTCAAAAAAAGAATTTATGTTACTCAAAGCGCTCATGGAATCGGCAGGTCGAGTTCAAACAAAGGAAGCCCTTGAAGCAAAGCTCTATGATTTTGCAGAAGAGGTGGTCAGTAATTCCATTGAAGTTCACGTGCACCACATCAGAAAGAAAATTCCACACAACTTTATTCATACCATTAGAGGTATTGGTTACACCATTAAAAAACTGTGAGTTCAATTCGAATCTTTTTAACCAGTACAATTGTTGCAATTGTCATTCTCGCTAACTTTATTGCCGCGATACTCGGTTATCAAAAAAGCATGGAAGAAGCAGAATTATTGTTTGACCATAAACTAGTCAATGTAGCAGAAATTCTTGCAACTTTTAGGAGCAATCCAGCGTTAACAGTTAAACCCGTTCCCGTAAATCAAACGTCTGTAAGCGAGCATATTTTATATCAGGTTAGGGATGACAATAATCAAATTATCTTCCAATCAAAGGAGTTGTCTAAAGATTTTACTTTTCAGTTAAAAAAATCTGATGATCATCAAAATTACCAAAACATTCGATGGCGAACCCTGACACGTTATTTTGATGCTCAAAAACGTTGGGTCTTTATTATGGAAAATCAGGATGTCAGATACAAACTTGCTGAAAGTGTTATTTTACAATCGGTTTATCCGATAGTGCTCGCTATCTTAATCATTGTTTTGCTTAGCTTTTTTATTATCCGGCTGGGATTGAAGCCTCTTCATCATTTAGCCCAAAGCGTGGAGCGAAAAAAAGCGGGTAACTTAACGCCCATCTCCTTGGATAATGTACCGAGTGAGCTTTCGGGATTAACGGTACAGGTTAATGAACTGCTCTTTCGTATTGAACATTCTTTAGATCGTGAGAAACAATTTGCATCCAATGTTGCTCATGAATTGCGCACACCACTTGCGGTACTCAATATACAGTTGAATAATCTGAAACATGACGATGTGACAGGTTCAGAACAGTATGAAGAGCTGAGAGTTGTTGTAAGAAGAATGAATCATTTGGTTGAACAAATTCTTGTACTTAATAAAAGTGCATCAAATGATTTAGTCGATCAATTTCAGAGAATTGATCTTCGCTTATTACTGAAAAATATTGCCGCGGAACTGTATCCTCTTATAGAGGAAAAAAAGCATCAGCTTGAATTTGAGTATGATGAAGAGAATGATTATTATATTGAAGGCGATCAATTCTCTTTAGAATCATTGTTTAAAAACCTAATCGGAAATGCAATAAAATTTACTCCCGAGAATGGTCATGTTCAATTAAGATTGACTCATACTAAACAGAGGATCAGTGTCAGTGTCATGGATTCTGGACCCGGGATCAGTGCTGAAAACTGGCGCAAAATATTTAACCGATTTTATCGCGTTGTTGATCATCAAACAGACAAAAAAATAGTGGGAGCAGGACTTGGGCTTTCAATAGTAAAACAGATCGTTGAATTACATCATGCAAAGATTAAATTGTCTGATAGTCAGTTTGTAACATTGTCAGGAGAATCGATTTCCAATGGATTAACAATTGAGTTAATATTTGAACGGTTAGCAAAAGGATCATAAATTGCGAACATCAATAATAAAATTTGGCTTAAGCATCTTCTTCACTACGGCCTGTTTGGTTAATGTTATGTCTGATGAAATAGTGGTTAATATTGAAATTAAAAACCACTTGTTTATTCCAGACAAAATTGAGGTGCCCAAAGGTCAAATCATAAAGCTGGTTATTCATAATCGAGACCAGACACCCGAAGAGTTTGAAAGTTATGAACTCAATCGTGAAAAAATAATCATGGGTAAAAGTCGTGCCATCATCTTCATTGGACCTTTGAAAGAGGGCACTTATCCCTTTTTTGGTGAGTTCAATCAAAAGACCGCTCAGGGTCAAATTACCGCTAAATGATGGATGCCGGATAATGATAGGCGCCGTTATTCTTGTTCTGAGAGAAACATTGGAAGCAACATTCCTACTGAGCATTCTGTTTGTTATGAGTCGTTATCTAGGGCAGAAAAATAAAGTTTTAACGGTCGCTATTATTATCGGTTTCATGAGTTCTATTTTAGTTGCTACGGCAATGCCATTAATTTCGAACTTGTTTGACGGTGTTGGGCAAGAACTACTGTTTTTTATGGTTCTCATCAGCCTAGCCATGTGTATTCAGGTCACAATATATTCAAGTTTTGAACAAATACTTTTCCATAAAGTGAATAAACTATTGGCCAAAACTATTGGTAGCATTATTATTTTAGCAATCAGCTTAGAAGGCGCGGAAATCTTTTTATACGTTAAAAGTACTTTTTATTCAAAAATAATGGGTAGCATTATTGGCCTAGGCATTGGATTAAGTTTGGGCATAATTAGCTTTTATCTATTTTTATTTCTAGGTAGGTTGGGTAGATGGCTGAGTTTATTACTGTTGACACTCATTTCTGCAGGCATGGCTTCACAAGCACTTTCATACCTAATGCAGGCAAATTATTTAAGGGCGGGCTATCCACTGTGGAATAGTAATGATCTTATTGCTGAGACATCTCTGGTTGGTCAATTGCTTTATGCGTTACTTGGATATGAGGCTTCACCAACGGCTCAGCAAGTGTTGGTATATATTAGCTTTCTTTTGGCGCCAATTATTTATCATCATCGATTAAAAAAGAGAGCTAGAAAAGACTAAAGTTCCATGCCTAAAAGAGCACCTTGATGTTATTAATTCTCGTTTAAAAGTTTGAGGATGTTGGGTTTATTAGAAGCAAGATCAAAGGAGTCTTGACCGGTTTGTGTTTTTCTCTGAGGTCGAGCATCTTTGGCTAGCAGTGATTGAGTACAGTCATAACAGCCACTTTGGACTGCTAGCATTAAAGCGGTATAACTTAAATTATTTCTAGTCGAGATATTAGGATCTTGCGCTAACAAAATCTGAAGCGTTTTATTTGAGCCCTGAGCCGAATACATGAGTGCGGTATTGCCCAAAGAAGATGTGAGTTCTAAGTTTGCCCCTTGGTTCACTAGGTCTTCAGCACAGCTGTAGCAGTTTTTCTTTGCTGCCCACATAAGAGGGGTTAGGCCAGCATTATCGGTTTGATCAAAATCAGCCTGATTATTCAATAACAATGCAATTAACTCTGCATGATTTAGCTGTATGGCCTTAATCAATGGCGTGAATCCTTGCGGGTCCTTTGAACCTAAATCGGTACCTGCTTCAAGCAAACGTTTTGTAAGAGGTAAGTTATTTTTTGAAATCGACATCATCAATAATGAAGTGTCGGGACGCTCTTTGATGAGTGGCAGGAAATAATCTAGAGCAGAGAATCGTTCATTTTCAATAGCTACTTTAATTCCACTTGCCACGAGGTTGTTAGAATTTAGCTGTTGTCCACGATTCAAAGCACTCTTAATTAGATCGACCTCACCAAGTTGAACGGTTGATTTAAAATAATCTTCAATGAGTCGCTGACTCGTTTGCTCGCTAACTGGATATTGTTTTAGCATCAGTTTAGCGAGTTCTACGAATCCTTTGTTGAGGCAAATGCTCAGTGCAAATAAATTGTTGGGTGTACGCTGCCAAGGAGAATTTCCATCTAAAACGAGCCTTTTTGCAGTTTCTTGCTGGTTTTGTGCAACGGCAATGGCAACTATAGGCCAGTTAAAATATAAACTAGAAGCATCGCTTTTAAGTTGGTTCAATAGCTCAACCTGATGGTTTATTTGTTTCTTTTTTAGCAGGTTATTCTTGTAGCTACGCGGAACATTTGCCCCCTGATTGACGAGCCAATTTATTCCAGAATAAAACTTCAGATCAATTGCGATCATCAGTGGCGTTTGTTGATTTATATTTAAACTATTGATGTTGCTATATTTTTTTGTGAGTAACTGCACAGAATCAAGTTTCTTATTGGATACCGCATAATGCAGCGCTGTATTGCCTTTAGTGTCCTTAGCATTTAAGTCAACATCCTGTTCGATGAGCCAGTTTGCAATTGCTAACTTATTTAACTTAATGGCGAGAATGAGGGCAGTGTCACCATCATCAAAGGAGCCATTTAAGACAAGTCCCTTTGAATAAAGAGACTGGAGTTTAGTCAGCTCTCCTTGACGTATGAGACCGTTGAGTTGATCTTGTAATTCTGGACTAATCGTTCTTTGTGATCGGGTCTTTGATTTAATTTTAGAGAGTAATCGCAAGGCCTTTTTATTGTTATTTGTTGCAGCAATTGTCAGATAGTAGGTGGCCGACTTTAGGTTTTTGGGAAGCTGTTTGCCTTTAAAATAGAGAGAGCCGAGTACATAAGCTGCTTCGGGCAGACGTGTTGCAGATTCGATTAATAGAGCTTCAGCACGCTTTGTTGACTTTACAACTCCACGTCCACTTAAATATAAAAGTGACAGTTGATATTTAGCATAAAAATTATCCTGAGATGCCAAGCCCTCAAGTTGTTGAGCCGCTGCTTTAAAGTTGCCTTGTAATAAATTATGTTTAACTTCTGTTGGAACAGATTCTGCTGACAAAGTTATTGATGTGCAAAATAGGGTCGCGTACAGCAATAGAGCAATAGTTATGGATCTCAATAAAGGATTTGTGCAGCGGGTGATGTTCATAATAAATTTAAACCGTACCATATTTAGTAACCACTTTTACTCCGATGTCCGTTAATAACTTTGTTGGTAGTATTCCACCGACACAAACTATCACCGCCTCGTTCGCTAAGGTTATCTCAGTGTTATCTTGGCTGAGTGTGATTTGATTCGAGTCTGTAGAAATGACCTGTGAAGAAAATAGTATATTTAATTTTCCGGCCTCTTCGAGTGCATCAATTCGTTCTCTATTTTTTGCTTTTGCCCGACCGAAGGTTTCCTTTCTGTAGGATAGATGAACGGTTGTATCATTTTGTTCAGCTAAACTGCAAGCAGCTTCAATGGCGCTATCTCCACCACCGACAACAAGAATCGACTTGCCAACGTACTGTTCAGGATCGACCAGTCGGTAAACGACCTTATGTAATTCTTCTCCTGGAATATTCAGTTGCCGCGGAGTACCTCGACGGCCAATTGCGAGAACAATGCTTTTTGTTAGGTATTCAGCTTTCGACGTGAAGACTCGGTGAATGGAGTCAGATTCTTTTTCTATCTTTAACAGGATTTCATTATTTTGGATCGTAATATCATTTTCTTCGATGGTTTTTAACCAAAAGCTCATAAGCTTTTCTTTGCTAATTTCACCAAATTTAACAGTTCCTACAATGGGTATTGTGGCCGCTTGAGTCATCACCAACTTACCTTTAGGAAAGTGTGCGATGGTTCCTCCAACACTGTCTTGGTCGATGGTAATGAAGTTAAGGTTTTTTTGTTTGGCGCCCAGTGTAGCCGTTAATCCAGCCGGTCCAGCACCGACAACGATGCAGTCTAGGACATCAATATTTTGTTTTGGTTGCTTTTTTAGATACTCCGCAACACCATCCATTGCTTGTCGGCCTTGTTCAATCGCATTTCTGATTAAGCCCATGCCGCCCAGTTCGCCAGCAATGAACAGACCGGGAACGCAGGTTTCATAATTGGGGGATACATCGGGAATTTCAATTCCTCGAGTTGCACTGCCGAAGACTAGTTCA
>JAUUZN010000104.1 GCA_030589945.1 Gammaproteobacteria bacterium
TCATGTTCCTGTTTTTCAAGTCATTAATAATCAGTCTCTTGAGGAGCAACAACTAAAACAGCTTGTTGCACAACATTATCGTGAGCAACAAATAACCTTATTGAAATTTGTTCAAGACTTACACAGCGGCCAGATTTTTAGCAGTAATGGAAAACTATTGATGGATCTAACCGCAATAGTTTTGATCTTACTAACAATCAGTGGGTTTATTACTTGGCAGCGGCGTAAGACTCGAACACTTTAGATTTTGTGCCGAATCAGTGGTGTAGCTATCCCAGTTCTGCAGGGCGTCGTGAACCCATCCGTTCTTTATATTAGGGAAAAGACTTCGCTGCTGCATCCTTGCAGCAGAGACATGCTGAACTGGGATAGCTACACCACTGATTCTAATAGTTAGACTTGCGGTTATATGGTTTGCTATTTTGTGCTAATTACATGTTTCTTCTGTACTCGCCACCTACTTGGTAGAGGGCGTGTGAGATTTGTCCCAATGTACAATATCGTGTGGTGTTCAATAGTTCTTCGAAAATGTTCTCACCTGAGCAAGCCACATCTCTGAGTTTTTGTAATGCAGCTTCTGACTTTTCCTGGTGCAGCTTTTGATATGAATTCACAGAGTTAATTTGATTGTTTTTAGACTCATCCGTTGAACGTACCAGTTCAAGTGTAGAATTGGCATCTGGATTATCAGCTAGAAAAGTATTCACACCAATAATGGGTAATGATCCATCATGCTTACGATGCTCGTACTCCATGCTCTCTTCTTGAATTTTACTACGTTGATACATGGTATCCATCGCGCCGAGTACACCACCTCGAGCTGCAAGGCGATCAAATTCTTCATAGACCGCATGTTCCACCAGATCGGTGAGATTCTCGATGATAAAAGAACCCTGCCACGGATTTTCACAGATGTTGAGCCCTAATTCCCGATTGATGATCATTTGAATGGCCACTGCCCGCCGTACGGATTCTTCAGTGGGCGTGGTTATGGCCTCATCATAGGCATTGGTATGCAATGAGTTACAGTTATCGAAGATTGCATAAAGCGCCTGTAAGGTTGTACGAATATCATTAAATTGAATTTCTTGGGCATGTAGTGAACGTCCCGAAGTCTGGATATGATATTTCAACAATTGACTGCGCTTAGATCCTTGATACCGTCGTTTCATTGCGCGCGCCCAAATACGTCGTGCCACTCGTCCAATAACGGCATACTCAGGATCCATACCATTACTGAAGAAAAAGCTCATATTGGGAGCAAAATCGTCAATATCCATGCCCCTTGATAGGTAATATTCAACCAGTGTAAATCCATTGGCCAAAGTAAATGCAAGTTGTGTGATGGGGTTAGCACCTGCTTCTGCGATGTGATAACCGGAAACGGAAACCGAATAATAATTGCGGACCTGATGCGTAATAAAGGATTCCTGTACATCAGCCATCATCTTCAGTGCAAATTGTGTTGAAAATATGCAGGTATTTTGTGCCTGATCTTCTTTTAAGATATCGGCCTGAACCGTACCTCGAACCTGTTTCATCGTTTCTGATGAAATTCGTTGGTAGTTTTCTTTATCAATAAATTGCTCACCGCTGACGCCAAGAAGACCTAATCCAAAACCATCATGACCTTCAGGTAAATCACCTCGATAATACGGTCTCTCTTCGCCAAACATTTTATTGATTTTAGCTTCCACTTCATCCCACTGACCTTCAGCTTTTAAGAATTTTTCAATTTGCTGATCGATGGCTGCGTTCATGAAAAATCCTAGCATCATCGGAGCAGGTCCATTGATGGTCATCGATACAGACGTTGTGGGCGCACAGAGATCGAAGCCAGAGTACAGCTTTTTCATATCATCAAGGGTTGCAATCGACACGCCTGAATTACCAATTTTTCCAAAGATATCTGGACGCTCGGCGGGATCTTCCCCATAGAGCGTCACCGAATCGAAGGCTGTTGATAATCTTGCTGCAACATTGTGACTCGCGAGATAATGAAAGCGTCGATTGGTTTGTTCAGGTGTGCCCTCTCCCGCAAACATTCGTGTTGGATCTTCTCCAGCTCTGCGGTATGGATAACCACCTGCAGTAAACGGATATGCTCCTGGTAAGTTTTCTCTATAAAGAAAACTCAGTTGCTCGCCCCAAGATTTAAACTCTGGTGGAGCAACTTTTGCGATTTCTAGACCACTGAGTGATTCTTTGTAGTTATTACCCTTTACTTCCTTACCCCGAACCTCATAACTATACTGCTCTTGTTTAACACTTTTGTAACGGTTGGGCCAATCTTGCAATGCGGCAATACTTTCATTATCGAGCTTAGAAAGTATCAAATTATAACCCTGTCTCAATTCAGTAAGGTTGGAGTTATCATCCAAATATTGTGAGCCATAGGGTTCGAGCATCGACGGCAAATTTTCAGCATCGAGATCACCTAAGATCGCATAATAATGTTGCGCTTTTGATGCAAACTCCGATTGAGTCTGAATCCATTGATGTTCTTCTCGCCCAGTTTCTGCAATATCAGCAAGATATCTAGAGCGCTTTTCAGGTATGAGTACTTCGGTATTTGGAACAGAATCTATACTGCTGTGCTCTTGTTGAGCTTGCTTTAACCAGTCGAGATCCATGCTGGATGATTTATCTGCCAGTCGAGTCATGATTCGATTAAAGGCCAAATTCATACCTTGATCATTGAACTTACTAGCAATGGTTCCACAAACTGGGATCTCTTCAGCTTCTATATCGAAACGATTATGATTGCGTTGCCATTGTTTACGAATATCACGAATTGCGTCCAGAGATGCAGGTTTATCGAACTTATTGAGTAGTATCACATCGGCAAAATCGAGCATATCGATTTTTTCAAGTTGTGATGGTGCGCCAAATTCACTGGTCATCACATAGACTGCAAAATCAACCAGATCGACAATCTCACTATCACTCTGACCAATACCTGCGGTTTCTACGAGGATAAGATCATAATCACTGGCGCTTAAACAGTTGATCATGTCGCCCAACATTTCAGCAGTCGCTAGATGCTGACGGCGTGTTGCAACTGAGCGCATAAAGGTTCGATCGGAACGAAGTGCATTAATGCGAATACGATCGCCCAATAACGCACCACCGGTCTTACGGCGCGTTGGGTCCACAGCCAAGATGGCTATTTTTCGTTCAGGATATTGACTTAAGAAACGCACTAAGAACTCATCGGTAACACTACTCTTACCGGCTCCACCAGTACCGGTTAGACCAATTACAGGTGCCTTCTTATTATCTGTACAATATTTCTTATTATTGATGTACTGCTCAGACGCTACGTCACCTTCTTCAATTTCGGTGAGTTGCAAAGCGAGATTTCGTTGAGCATAATTTGTATCATTAGAGGATACTGAGTCATCCTTAGAGTATGCGGTAGCGGCCTGTGCACAACGGTCTACTAAATCCTTGATCATTTCAACCAGACCCATTTTCATCCCATCCTCGGGATGATAAATACGCGCTACACCATAATCTTGCAATTCATGTGCTTCTTCAAGAGTGATGGTGCCACCACCTCCTCCAAAAACTTGAATATGTGATGCTCCAAAGTAGGCAAGTTGGTCAATTACATAACGAAAGTACTCCATATGCCCGCCCTGATAGGACGAAAGAGCAATGGCGTCTGCGTCTTCTTGAATTGCAGCGCGAACTACTTCATCTACACTACGGTTATGACCAAGATGAATGACTTCAACACCCTGAGCCTGAATAAGGCGACGCATAATATTAATTGCCGCATCATGTCCATCAAATAGTGATGCCGCAGTTACAATCCGAAGTGGATGTTCATGTGCAACAGAAGATGTCCGGTTAGGGTTATTCATGATTTAGTTCTCTAATAATTTATTATTATTTTATAATTAAAAGAGATTATAACAAAACATTAACAGCAATTTAACTACAATGACGCTCTGCAATGGTCTAATTAAGTTTGGCGATTACTACTACATCAATTTGGGTATGGATTTAAACAGAATATAGATTCCCATGACGATCAAAAATCCACCAAATATTTTCTTCAGTTTATCTTGAGGAACTTTGCTAGCAATTTTATTTCCAACGGTACTACCAATGCCACCAAGAATAATCATCATGCCGATAACTTGCCAATCTAGATGTATGGTCGGGTCATCAGCAATGGCACTCCAATATTTTGCAAATCCTGTAAATGATTTAAGAGCAATAATCACTAGACTTGTTGCGACAGCCGCACGCATTGATAAACCACCCAGTAATACCAATGCGGGTACAATTAAAAATCCGCCACCGACACCAACTATACCCGTCACAACACCGACAACTAATCCATCAATACTAATTTTGATTACGTGGCGTTGGTGGTCAGACTCTGCCTCAAGATCCTTTTTGGGCTTGAGCATGAAGTAGCTTGCCAAAAGCATGACTAAAGCAAAAATTGCTAGTTGTTGAATACCCGTTAAATATACGGTTGCAAGCCAAGCACCTATGTAAGTACCCGCCATGCCCGGAATACCAAACATCACAACGGTATGCCAGTCGATGAGCTTCTGTCTGAAATAAGGAATGGCACCTAATAGTGCAATAGAACCAACGATGATGAGAGACCCAGCAATTGCGATTCTTTCAGGTTGCTCAACTAAATAAACGAGTACAGGAACAGTAAGAATTGAACCACCAGAACCCAGTAAACCTAAACTTAAACCAATGGCGCATGCACCGATTATTGCAAAAATATTAAGACCCATTTAACACTCCATTTATTCTCTAGAATTAATAGCCCTTAGCTCTCCACTCAAGCATGCCGCCATCAAGGTTATAGACTTTTTCTATACCTTTGGTTATGGCCATCTGTGCAGCTTTGGTGGAACGACCTCCACTTCTACATATAAATAAATAACTCTTTGTTTTATCGAGGTGATTCACATCATTTTTATAGCTTGTCTGCAATGTACTAAGACGTGTACCCTCAATTTTTCCAAGACTGGATTCTTGTTCTTCTGGGCGTCGAACATCAATAATTTGATCAAAGTCATTCCATTGTTCATGTGCTTCTCTAGGTGATAAATTGATGATCTCTTTGCCAGTCATCATAGAGACAACATTACTCAATTCCATTATCAAATTTTCAACACTGGTTTTAGTCATGCTCGACGACTTTTTCATCAGCTCCGAAATACCGGCTGAATCATCGGTTATCATTTGTGCATGAGACTGAATAGTGTTCACTGAGATATTGATTTGGGAAAAATTATTGACTAATTTATTAATCGATTCATCAAGTTTATCGCCTCTCGCTGAAAAACTTTCCGCTACTTCAGTTAATATTTTATCACTTTGTTCGACGATGTTTAATATCTCATGGGTGGTGCCTTGACTATTTTTTGCTAATGCTTTCATACTGTCTGCGACTACAGCAAAGCCACGGCCAGCATCACCAGCTCTAGCAGCTTCAATGGCTGCGTTGAGTGCCAGCATCTCTGTTTCTTCAGCAATGAATCGAATTGCAACCGTTTTTTCTTGCACGACATTAAATTTTTCTAGAATTCCAGCCAGGTCATTCTTTGACTTTGCGAGCTCAGAAAGATCCGTCACAACAGACTTTATATTTTCCATACCACTATCAGAAATTTTTCCCGCGGAATCTGACAAATCAATAATCATAGTGACCATGTCAGTCAGGACTTCAATCCCTGCGGTAACATCAGATAGACTTTTTGATGTTTCATCTGAACTGTCGGCACTCGAATCAAGTACATTTGAGATAGTTTCGACGCTTCTCTCAGTCTGTTCGATATGCTCAGCCAAAAGAAGTTGGCGTTCTTTGTCTTTAGCTAACAACTGCTCCGAGTTCTCAGCAGAGATTATTAGGTTCGACTCTTTAACTTTACTTAAATCGGCATCATGTTTATTTTTTAGTACAAGATAAGCTGCCCCATAACCAGCAGCAATACCAAAAATTAGTATTATTAATTCCATTTCAAATTACTCATAATTTTTATAATAAATATGCGTCAGTTAGATGCCTCTTTGACTGCATTAATGTTCAGCATAGGCATAAAATAATGGATTGACCAGCTATGCAGAAAAGAAACGCAAATCAAAATAAGCAGTGCACAGCTACTTCTATCGGCTTATAGCCCAATATTATGAGGATCCATACCGCGGTATTGGTAATTTTCATGTTATTGACTATATTAACTACTAAGAAATACATATTTAACGATTAAACGTTAACGACTAAAAATTAATGACTGAAAGAGAGGATACCTGTGATTTTCCAACAATTTTTTGAACCGGTTTCATCAACCTTTACCTATCTAATTGCAAAATCTAGAAGCGCAGAAGCAGTCATTATCGATCCCGTCCTAGAAGAAGTTGACAGGTATCTTAAATTCTTAGGTGAAAATAACCTTAAATTAGTGACCGCAATGGATACTCATGTGCATGCTGATCACAAAACAGGACTTGGTAAGTTAAGAAGTATAACTCGCTGTATGACCTGCTATGGTCATAAGGCACAGACATCATTGGTTGCTAGGCGATTAAAACATGGTGATAAGATTACCATTGAAGGCATAACCATTGATGTGCTTGAAACTCCAGGTCATACCGATGATTCAATTAGTTACTATATGGAAGGAATGGTTTTTACTGGCGACGCACTCTTCATTCGCGGTAATGGGCGGACAGATTTTCAAAATGGTGATGCGGGTGAACTTTTCGATTCTCTAAACGATATTATCTTTGAACTGCCAAACAATACCATCGTCTGGCCAGGTCATGACTACAAGGGAGAGCACTGCTCTACCGTTGGTGTCGAAAAGGTGGAAAACACTCGTTACTCAGGTAAGTCGCGAGCTGAATTCATTGAAATTATGGATAATTTAAATTTACCTAATCCTAAACAAATGGACGAGTCTGTTCCCTATAATATTGGTATCAGTGATCATTTGGGAGAGTCACTCAACGATGAGTATATTCTCAGTTGTGATGAAGTAGAAGCTCTACCGAGTTATATGCTCATTGATCTCAGAGATCAGGATGAAGTCAATAAGGATGGCGCCATAGCAAATTCAATATTAATTCCACTCAGAGATTTAGAAGATGCTATTGCCAACACCGAACACCCTATTAATAAAGCTCAGGGTGTGATCTTCTACTGCGCTCACGGAGAACGCTCTACCATTGGTCTAGAGTTGGCCATAGAAAAAGGTCTTACTAATGTTAAACATATGAGTGGCGGCATTAACGTTTGGAAAAGTTTAGGTAAAGATGTGATGTAGTTCGTCAAAGGTTAGATGATCAGTATGCTCATCTTAAATAGGTCATCATCTTAGAATTAGATAAGAGGGATAGAAACATGATCACCGATTTCGAAATAATTAAACCACTGTTAGGTGGAGTGCTCATTGGCTTTGCATCAGCATTTTTAATGTTGGTACGAGGGAGAATCGCTGGAGTTTCCGGCATCTTTGAGGGCCTACTGCGACCCAAGTCAGGCGATATTCTGTGGCGTTTTCTATTTATTTTTGGACTTACTGTTGGTGGTTACGCCATGGCATCGATAATGCCCGAGCGTTTTTCTTTGGAGACCGGTCGCAGTATTGAGCTTATTGCCCTCGCAGGACTCTTGGTTGGCATTGGTGTGCATCTGGGCTGTGGTTGCACCAGTGGTCATGGTATTTGCGGAATTAGCCGTGTTTCCATGCGTTCATTTACAGCCGTACCCACATTCATGGGTGCTGGAGCACTGGTTGTTTGGTTTCTACGAAGCACAGGAGTTAGCTCATGAAGAAGTTTTTTAGAAGTCTTGTTACCTTTTTTGCCGGCGTTTGTTTCGCAGTTGGCTTAACTCTCGCAGGTATGACAATGCCCAGTAAAGTCATTGCGTTTTTAGATGTTACTGGTGGTCAATGGGATCCTAGCTTGATGTTTGTGATGATAGGGGCAATTGGCGTCTACTCCATTATGTTTCACTTTATCAAACCCAATATGGATAAACCTCTGTATTCAACGAAGTTCAGGCTACCAACTCGACTTAAGGTAGATTTACCGATGGTAACCGGTGCTGCTATGTTCGGTGCCGGCTGGGGAATTGGTGGATTTTGTCCAGGACCTGCAATTGCTACAGCATCATTATTGGATATGAGAACCTTGGTGTTCGTAGCCTGTATGACGGTTGGTATGTACTTAGCATTTGTTATACAGCCTCTCATACCCAACATTATGTACCGTAATGAGTAAACTGTATTAAAACTAGCGCCATGACTTAACGTGGGGCAAGTCATCATCTAACCAATAAGCATCATTTTCAGTAATCACCATAATTTCTTCAAACTTAACGCCAATACCATTGAATACAAGATGAGGCTCTACCGCCCAGAGTCCTTCAAAGGGTTTGTGATTTGAGGTTCGTCGATGATTCCAGTTTGGCGATTGATTAATCCAGCCCTTCTTGGTCGCAAGACTTTTGTAAACAAGCCAAAACACATGCCTGACACTCAATTGCTTAATTTTAAAGAACCGCCACAATAGATTAGTTGATCGAAAAACACGGTGGCCAAGAACCTCGCCGATGTGTTTGCGATGACAATTTTCTGCGCCAAGCTCTTTTATCATCGTATCAACTTTTAATTCAATGTCTGAAAATGTTTTTTGCTGTTTGACCAAGTCCAATATTTTGGAGCGAAACACCTCTAGTTTTTTGTGTGCAAGGACCTGATCAGAGTTTTCACCGAAGGAGGTCGCAAGTGATGTATCGACAATGTATCCCTCATAAATGGGCGCGGCATCTAAAATAATTGCCATACCCTCTTCTAACTTTTTTTCTGTGGCAAGTGCTTCGAGTTGTCCAAAATCTCCTGGGTATCCTGTACGTTCTCCAACGAGCGCTACAGGTACATGAAAGTAACTGTGTACGCCCTGTTGATGAAAGGCCTTGCGCATTAACCTTGCCGCGACAATTTCAGTCATGCCAACAGTTAATTGCTTTTTAACAGCTTCGAGCGTGTCGTAAGATTGCTTCTGAAATTGTTTAAATTTACCCAACTCTTCCTTACTAAAGTCCTTATACTTAATACCCATACTCAAATTATCCTGCAAAATCAGTGATTTATTGCTCATACATTTTTAAATAATACTAGCGAAAGTATACAAGCCTTATCGTTGACTTAACATATCTTCTAATTGATAATGTCGACTCATTTCAAGGCTTGAAAACACTAACAATATCAATTCTTGAACGTTTGTTTTATGAGAGGGGAAATATTATGGAAATCGAAGTCATTATCTCAATTCTGACCCGATGGTCACATCTGATGTTTGGTATCGCTTGGATCGGTATCTTATATTACTTTAACTTTATTCAGGGTGGCTATTTCAAGTCTGCAACTCCTGAAGCTCTAGCTGATGCTAAAGCAAAACTTGCTCCTGAGGCACTCTGGTGGTTCCGTTGGGCTGCGATGTTTACATTCATCACCGGTGTCATTCTTCTAGAAGCGATGACTCGAAATAATCAACTAAACCCATTCATCATTCTTGGTGCAACGATGGGAACATTTATGTTCTTAAACGTTTGGCTGATCATTTGGCCGAATCAGAAAATTGCTCTTGGCATGGTTGAAGGCGATGCTGCCGCTGCTGGTGGTAAAGCACTTCTAGCTTCTCGCACAAACACTCTATTCTCTGGACCAATGGCATTATCAATGCTGGGTGGACCTCATTTTGGTGCCATCGGTGCTGGATATGGTGCTGCGATGCTTTCTACTTCTGTATACGTCGCTCTAGGCTTAATTGTAGCTCTAGAAATTAACGCTATCATTGGTAAGCAAGGTCCTATGACTACTGTTCGTGGTGTCATCGGAAGCTCTATCGGCTTAACGGCTGTGATTGTTGGGATCTTGATGTACGTTTAGATTCAACTGTCAATTGTTAGATAAAGGCTGCATTTATGCGGCCTTTTTTATTGCTCACAAAA
>JAUUZN010000143.1 GCA_030589945.1 Gammaproteobacteria bacterium
ATGCTATTCAGATAGCTGAGTCTGTTGGTTTCACCTTAGAGGCCACCTCAGAGCTAAATGCTAATGCAAAGGACAATGCTGATCATCCGGGCGGAGTTTGGACCTTGCCACCTTCATATGGTAAGGGTGATAAGGATCGAGCAAAATATCAAGCAAGTGGTGAAAGTGATCGTATGACATTGCTTTTTGTAAAAAAGTAACCATATTCTTTTTAAGAACTGATGACAAAAGTTGATAGGAATTATTTTTAATGAAAGCACCTTCTAAAGAAACATGGAATCTCTGGTGGAAAGAATGGCGACTATTCTTACTATTTGTTGTGATCTTATTTTCGTTCCGTTCGACCATCGCAGATTGGAGTCATGTGCCAACGGGTTCGATGAAACCTACCTTGATGGAAGGTGACCGCATTTTAGTCGATAAGTTAGCCTACGACCTAAGGTTTCCATTTTTGCATTGGCGATTAAAGACATGGGGCGATCCGGTTCGGGGTGATATTGTGACTTTTCCCTCACCTGAAACGGAGGAGCTTTACGTTAAGCGGATTATTGGTTTACCAGGCGATACCATCTCAATGAAAAATAATCAGTTAGTGATTAATGATAAAGCGTTAAAGTATAAAATTGACAAGAACAATATCGCCGATGTACTAAATATGGATGATCAAGATGCTTTTGTTGTTATCGAAGAGCAGCTTGAGGGTCAGCCACACAGCATTATGGTGAGTCGTCATTATCGTACGGTCAGCAGTACCTTTTCATCACGAGTTATTCCTGAAGGCCAATACATGGTTCTTGGCGATAACCGGGATAATAGTAAAGATTCACGTTTTATCGGTTTTATTGATCGAGAGAGAATTCGGGGTCGAGCAACTAAGGTGATCATCTCACTGAATAGTGATGAATATTGGTTACCAAGAACAGGGCGTTATTTCAAAGTTCTAGAATAAAGGACGTTGCTAGAACTTGCTGGTAAAACGTCCTGCACCACTTGGTTTGCCACTGGTCATAACGTCCGATGGATTACCTGTTTGATTGCCAAGACGCATCTTCAGGCTGAGATCCGTTCTAGACTCGGCAAAGTGTAGGGCATCTTCGCGGGTAATTTCTTTAGCCTTCCAGAGTTCATAAAGTGCATGGTCAAAGGTCTGCATTCCTTCATCTTGACCCGTGTCAATGACCTTCCGTAGCTCATCAAGTTTGCCTCGTTGAATGATTTCAACCACTTCAGGAACTCCGACCATAATTTCTAGGGCCGGCACTCGAACGCCCTTGTGATTTCTCAGTAATCGCTGAGCGACAACGCCTCGTAATACGGAAGATAATTCACTGAGTATTTGGGGTCTAGATTCAACCGGAAATAGGTTACGGACTCGTTCAATGGCTTGCTTTACATTATTGCCATGAATGGTCGCAATAACTAAATGTCCAGTCTGGGCGAAGGAGAGGGCATATTCCATAGCCTCAGTATCGCGTATTTCGCCAATCATAATGACATCAGGTGCTTCTCGCATGGCATTTTTTAATGCGTTATGGTAATCCTTGGTATCAACGCCGATTTCACGTTGATCAAGAATAGACATCTTATGACGATGGAGAAATTCAATGGGATCTTCAATGGTAAGGATATGACCTGCCTGTCGCGAATTTCGATAATCAATAACTCCCGCTAGGGTAGTTGATTTTCCAGATCCAGTGGGTCCACAAACCAGCAGTAAACCACTAGGCTCCATTGCCAAACGGCTCACAATTGATGGCATATTTAGTTCTTCCAGAGTCGGTATTTGGTACTGTATGTGTCGAAGCACCATGCCGACTTCACCGCGTTGCTTAAAAACATTAACACGAAATCGACCAATGTTTTTAACGGTATGTGCAAAGTTTGATTCCCAATCGGACTCAAACTCCTCAATTTGTTCGTCGTTCATCATGTTGTAAGCAATATCTTTAATCGCACCTGGAGGAAGAGGAGATTGCCCCATAGGTGTTGAAATCCCTTCGATTTTCATGTGAGGAGGTGCACCTGTACTGAAAAATAAGTCAGATGCATTTTTCTCTGCCATAAGGCGTAACAGTAAATTGATATCCATGTCTTAGTTTCTCTGCGATTATTATATTTTTAGTGTAACGACACACTGCTTAGACTGCAACCAAGATTAAAGCAATATTCATTGCGTTGGTTCACAAATTTGTTTATTCTACGCGCCCTAAATTGTTCAATTTAAAACAATACGGTGAGGTGTCCGAGAGGCTGAAGGAGCACGCTTGGAAAGCGTGTAACGGGTTAAACTGTTCGAGGGTTCGAATCCCTCTCTCACCGCCATATTCAAATGTACATTCTAAGCTTAAGCAGGTATTTACGATGCGTGTTGTTGAAATTCTATTAGTCGAAGCTCCCCACAAACCCGGAAACATGGCTAAAGTCCTAGCTGTTTTAGGAAACCTTGATGTAACCGTTGAAGGCTTGAACGCTGTACGACGGTTAGACAAGGATACCATTTGGGAAATCACCATTGAGTATGATGATACGCTCAATATTGATGACTTAATTGAGCAAATCAATCAGCTTCCTGAAACCTTAATGGTTGGGAAATCCGATCGCGTTTTTAATCGACATAAGGGTGGAAAGATTCAAACCACATCTCGAATAGCCATTAATTCTTTAGAGATTCTTAGAGATGTGTATACACCTGGTGTTGCGAGAGTCTGCGAAGCCATCAAGGAAAATCCTGAAAAAATTAAAGACTACACCAATATTCAAAACACCGTTGCTATCGTTACTAACGGAACAGCAATATTAGGCTTAGGTGATATCGGGCCTGAAGCTGGTCTTCCTGTGATGGAAGGCAAGGCTGCAATTTTATCGGAATTGGTTGAACTGTCTGGCGTGCCTATTTTATTAAAAGAAACCGATAGTTCAAAAATAGTCGAAATTGTCGCAGCAATCGCGCCATCATTTGGTGCTATTTTGCTCGAAGACATCAAAGCGCCAGAATGTTTTGAAATTGAAACAACCCTAATTGAAATGCTCGACAAACCCGTCTTTCATGATGATCAACATGGCACTGCCATTGTTGCGTTAGCTGCTCTGTTGTCTGCAACTAAACGAACCGGTGTTAACTTAAAAAATTGTGTGTTCGGACAAATAGGACTTGGAGCAGCAGGGATCGGTATCTGTAGTTTGATGCTTGAATACGGCGTAAAGGATGTTCTGGGTTGCGATATAAATGAAGATGCTAAGAGTCGCTTAGAAAGCATGGGCGGTAGTTCCATGGGCTTAAGCGAATTAATGCAAGAGGCTGATATCATTGTAGCAACAACGGGTGTGAAGGGCTTGATAAAGCCTGAAATGGTCAGAGAAGGGCAGATCATCATGGCATTGACTAATCCCGATCCTGAAATCGAACCTGCCTTGGCATTAGAGCAGGGTGCTCGTTATGCAACATGCGGAAAGATAGTTAATAACATGCTCGCTTTTCCAGGATTGTTTCGAGGGACTCTAGATGCTGGTGTTAGTTCGATTACTCATAGAATGCGAATAGCAGCTGCTGAAACATTATCAAACCTAGCAAAAGAAGATGCTCTTGTTCCTTCAGCACTCAACATGAATGCTCATCAGGCGGTAGCAAAAGCTGTTTATGATGCAGCCAAAGAAGGCAATTAATCTTGTTGAATGATATTGCTTGATGTCATCCTTGTGATACGACATAATCCACTTCGGATTTTTGACTGACCGATAGTGTCAAAACAAATTTCTACATTATGGTGGTCTTTTTGGTCCCCTCGCAATGATAGGTTGTAAACTCCGCCAGGCCTGGAAGGGAGCAACGGTAGCGACTGATTCATGTGCCGGGGTGTGGCTGGGAAGGCTGCCACCAGTTTTGTAAGTTACTGATAATCAAGCAAATACTGTCCTTTTGTCTTCGATATTAAACTTTAGGTGATTCACTTCGTTAGTATGTTTCGGAGTAATCAATGTATTTATACCTCTCTCGACATGGCATCTGGTATTATCGGAAATGCTACCAACTTGCTTCAGGTAAACGCAAAGAAATAAAAAAGAGTCTCGGTACTCGCGATAAACGAGAAGCAAAACTACTCATTGAATCGCCCCGGGTTTTCTAGGCACCTTTGAGCTTCATTCGCAAGCTTGAATTGATATATGTAACCATATAAGAATCTGCTATACTTTTTTAGCGCCTATTATTCTAAAAATCAATCTCTTCAAGAAGGAAGTCATGCCGTATAAACTAAAGGTTGGTAGCTTAGGAGTTTACTGTACTGTTTCAGGGGATTTAACAGGAGTAGAATTCATGCAGTTTAATAATGATATAGCCTGTTTAAAACACTTTACAAAATTAGAATATCAAATATTTAACTTTCTAAATGCAAATAAATTGTTAGCAACTTCAGGTGAAATTAAAAAGGTCGCCATTCAAGATGTAGAGCTATATAAAATCAATCCTAATATCAGAATCGCAATAATTTCAGGTAAGTTAATTACTAAAGGTTTAGCAAATGTTTATAAAGCCTATTTTGATGTTTATAATGAAGGTAAGTCTTGGGAAACAAAAGTATTTGAATCTAATAAAGAAGCATATAAATGGTTAAATCTCTAGCATATAATTTAACTCAATCGTTAGTGACCGTAGTTCGAACAAAGTAGAAATGAGAATTAAATCGCTACAGGTCGTGAAGACTTATATCTAAAGGCTTCAAGGCCTGGAAGGGGGCAACGGTAGCGACTGATTCGTGTGCCGAGGTGTGGCTTGGAAGGCTGCCACCCAATTATTTTGTCCTCTTAATAACACAATCTATTTTAACTACATCATCATTGACTGTTATGACCGAAAAGTCATGACGGTAAACAGTACTTTTGCAAATCAATAATCTTCAACTAGACTAATTTATAAACAATTCGACGAGTTGATGTCAATGTCTGTATATATGGAGTGGCTGTTGTAGATGGATAAAATCACTGATAATGATTTTGATTACGCAACACAATTGCGGATCCGTAGGATCATGCAAGTATTTTTATCTTCACAAACTGCGATGTTTGGTCTTGCCATACATCAGGGCATTACTCAAAAATGGTACGGCATGGTGTTACTTCTTGTCGTTTCACTCGTTATCACACCTGTATATATACTTGTTAAAAAGAATAAACTCGACCTGAGTATAACCATACTATTATCGCTTTACCTTGTTACAGCATCTGGTTTTATGTGGACCTATAAAGGGTTGTGGGACGAAAGTTTACTGGCTTACCCAGGCATTTTGATATTTGCATTTATTGTTGGCAATAGAAAACTGGCTATTACACTTTTGGCAGTGATGATCCTCAATATTTTAGTTCTGGGTCTTGTAAGTTCGGCCGGACTGTATACTCCCCAATTACCAGAGCAAGGCATTAGTTCAGCAATTTCAATAATAATTTTACTCCTAGTAATTAGTTTTAGCGCCTGGTTGCTTTCAGCAGATTTGACCACAGTTGTTTCAAAATTATCAAAAGAAAATCAGCGTGTGATTAAATCTCAAATGGAAATAGAAAATTTATTGAATCATGACTCTTTGACGAATTTGCCTAATCGAGTTCTAGCAAGAGATCGTTTTGAGCAGGCAGTGTCTAAGTCTAATCGCGATTCTACTATGGTTTGTTTAATGTTTATAGACTTGGATAATTTTAAAAACATCAATGATTCTATGGGGCATATTAGTGGTGATCAGTTCCTTATTAAACTTTCAAAAGCATTGTTATGTGCTGTTAGGGATACTGATAGCGTCTGTCGACTCGGTGGTGATGAGTTTTTAATTATTTTAGAATCAATAAAAGACAAGATTGAAATTTTAACCATTATTGAAAAAATCGTAAGTATTATTAAATTACCAATTACCATTGATGGTAGTTCTCTTTGTGTAACAGCTTCAATAGGAATTGCAGTAACGCCTCACGATGGTCGAGATTTTGATTCTATGTCTCGTAATGCCGATATGGCAATGTACAAAGCAAAGGACAGCGGTAAAAATAGTTACTGTTTTTATGACAAAGAGATGAATGTTATTGCTAAACACAATGTGACTCTTATTGCAGATCTGCAACTTGCTTTAGAAAAACAACAATTTAAATTAGTTTACCAACCAAAAATAAATTTATCATCAAATAAGGTGATTGGTGCGGAGGCGCTATTAAGGTGGCATCATCCTGAAAAAGGGCTTATACCACCGGTAAAATTTATACCCCTTGCAGAAAGTTCTGGACTGATTACAAAAATTGGACGGTGGGTAATACGTCAGGCCTGTCAGGATTGTAAAATCTGGACATCAGGCTCATTGAAGAATCTCCCAGTTGCAGTGAATGTATCATCCATTCAATTTAAGAGAGGTGATATGCAAGGAGTCGTCTTAGAGGCGCTATCAGAGTCTTCTCTTGACGGTGATTTACTTGAACTTGAACTGACTGAGTCGCTGTTATTTGATCATACTGGAGACTTACAACAAACACTTGCTGACTTGCGTAAAGTGGGAGTAAGATTTTCCATAGATGATTTTGGTACAGGCTATTCAAACTTGGGTTATCTTAATAAATTCGAAGTTGAAACCCTGAAAATTGATCAGTCATTTGTTCGCAAAATGGCTAACAGTTCATCCGATAGTGCAATTGTTAAAGCCATCATTCAGATGGCATTAAGTCTTAATATCAAGACCGTTGCTGAGGGTATTGAGACCATTGAAATCCTAGGACTTTGCAAAGAACTTTCCTGTGACATAGGTCAAGGCTATCATTGGTCTAAGCCTATAGAATTTGACGAGTTTGTAGAATTCGTTAACAATTACAATGAAAACTAAATGTTTTTGTGAATTTTATTAGAGCATTTTCATTAGAATAAATTGTTGTTGTCTCTTCATTGTTTTAATCTAGTAAAAACCCCTTGTTTCTACCAATAGTTTGATCTATACCAGGCAAATGATCTGCTGTTTGATATTGTTATATTAGACATTATTAATATACGTATAAAGCCTATTCTACATAGGTTTAAACAGAAAACGTTAATCTTTATGGGAACAATCATGAAAAGAACAATTCTTGCATCAGCACTAGTTTCTGCGATGCTAATATCAGGACCAATTTTACTGGCCGATTCATCAAATGAGAACACTGAATCAAGTTCAGTAGGTTCTAAAAAAGTGGTGGCTACGAAAAATACTGTTGGACTGCCCCCAAAATGCCAGACACC
>JAUUZN010000204.1 GCA_030589945.1 Gammaproteobacteria bacterium
AACGCTTCATGGGCTGAATTTTTTTATAGGTCATGCAGCGCCAGCCCCACTCTAATGGTCCAAATCGATACCGCTTCAACCACCAGGTTGATAGGAAGTATTGGAACAAGAGAATACCCAAAACCAGTAGCATTTGAGGTGCTCGGGATATTTGTCCAAACATACCCGCGCCATAACCATAAAAAATGGTGCTGAGTATGACAGAATGCATGAGGTAGTTTGTAAGCGCCATTCGTCCTAACGGAGCTAGCTTAGATAGCCATTTTTTCCACTTGTCAGACTGGAATAGCACAACAATTAGCCCTAAGTAACCCGCTGTAACAAAGTATTGTCCCCACTGGAATATCATTTGGGAAACCCCTGTTATCAATTGCACCTGTTTAGTCGCAGGATGTTGAGTAATTAGAAGTCCTGCAACGGTAAATAAAAATCCTACAAACAATCCTATTCGTGCCATGGGCTTAAATATGTGCATGTTTTTTTCGGGTGCAGTCATCACACCACTTGAAATGAACCAAAAACCGATCAAAAAGATAGGAAATAACATGAAAATTCCCATACCAATGGTTTGGCCCAAGACTTGTCCAGCGCCTTTTAATCGATAATTCACACCATCCATATAGTGAGTACTGGTGACGGCAGCAATTTCTTCTTTCTCATTTTTGATTCGTTTGTTCTTGGCCTTGACGCGACGTTCAGAAATGTATTGAACTCTTTCCTCTCGTGTCATGCTATCTACATCAGGTTCTTCTTCGTCCTCGGCTTTCTCTTCGGTGCCAGCTTCCGATTTTTCTGAAGTATTCTCAGTCATAGCAACTGTATCTTGGTCTGCAGACTCAGTTGATTCTGTCATTTCACCATTATCTACTATTGTTTCAACTTCAGATGAAGAACTATCAGAATCTTTTTCACTGAGTTCTTTTTGCTCTTGCTCGTCCAATAGTTTTTTAGATAACACTAATATTTCTTGACGCTCTTCCCATTTTTCTTTCAAATCAAACTGATCATTAAGCATGCCATAACCCATACCCATAAATAGAGGGACTATAAAGGGAACTAAAAGAACAACTAATCCAAATTTTAAGTTAGACGTTGGATTATCGAATCGTTGAAAACGTTTAGTTTTTAATAATAGAAAAAATCCAAGTAGCAACATTCCTGTGAATGCATAGTCATGAAGGATATCGCCGCCCCAGATAAAAAACTGATGGATAAGTCCAATAACAAATAAAGCTAACATTCTACGGCTAAACATGGCTTTAAAGGGGGTTTCTAATTGCCGTGATTTAAGCAACATCACGGCAAATCCCATACCGAATAAAAGTGAGAATAGTTTATAAAACTTTCCCTCTACAAAGACTTTAACAAACCAACTTGCTGCATAATCGAGACCGCCCAGCGTTGGATCAAAAAGGCCAAGGCTTGCTATGGGTCTGTTAAACCATTCAACGTTCATCATGATAATACCGATGAGTGCAAAACCACGTAGCGCATCCATAACATCAATTCTTTCACTGATCGTTACGGGACCTACCTCAGGCAAGTTCAAATTGGTGGCAGAGGAATTATCGGTTGACTGGTCTGTCATGCTGGGTTCTTTTTGTTCTGATTCATTTTCCATTTTATAACCCTTCCTTATCTACTTATAATTATTTTTTTCTTCTTTTTCAAATCGTTAAAGAATTTACCCTTTATCTCTTTGACCTGTTGTTTAAAGTATATGTGTCATATAGAGCATATTTAGTAAGCGCATTGTGCCACAAATAATTTGAAGCTTTGTCAAATAAAAACAAGTTGTTACGTATAACAAACTTTGTTACGTTTTGATTCTCTCAGTCTATTTCCTATTCAGTGTATCCTTATCTTCGAAATTTAAGCTATTGTTTTTTATAAAAATATAAAATCGTGATCATTCAAAACTGGGAATAATAATGAAAAAAGTCGTAATTATAGTTATCGCAATTGTGGTTGTTGCAGGTGGTTTTTATTTATCTTCTAATAAGAATGGAGAAAAAAAGGCAACTGAAGTTGAAGTAACTGCGGTATCAAAAGCTGAAATAGTTCAAATTGTCAATGCTACTGGAAAAATCCAACCAAAAACTAAGATTAATATCAGTGCAGATGTCAGCGCCAAAATCATCAGTCTTTATGTTAAAGAAGGTGAATGGGTTGAAAAAGGTCAACTCTTAGTAGAAATTGACCGTGAAAAATACCTTGCCAGTGTTGAGAGCCAATCCGCTAATGTGAGAGCTGCTGAGGCAAATTCAAAATTAGTTAAAGCGAACAAAGAACAGGCTCAACGAGTCCTTAAGCGAGCGAAAGAAATGTTCGCTAAACAATTAGAGTCACAATCGAGTCTAGATACAGCAGAAGCATCCTATGATGTTGAGATAGCTCGTTACCAATCATCCTTGGAACAGGTTAAGCAGGCCAATGGTATTCTTAAACGCTCAAAAGATGATCTATCAAAAACCACCATGTATGCACCAATGTCCGGAACAATTAGCAAGCTCAATAAAGAAGTAGGCGAGATTGCCATAGGTTCACAATTTCAAGAAGATGTCATCATGACCATTGCTAATCTCAATGAAATGGAAGTATTGGTGAATGTCGATGAAAATGACATTATTGCTATTCAATTAGGTCAGAAGGCAAGTATTGATGTTGATGCGCTATTAGGTGATAAGGTTGAGGGTATTATTACAGAGATTGCAACGAGCGCAATTGCTCCACAAAATGGTGTTGCCAACCAAAAAACTGAATTTGAAGTCACAATCTCAGTCACCAGTGACAGTGCCAAGTTAAGACCCGGAATGACAGCCAGTGCCGATATTGTCACCGATACTCGTGATGATGCGCTAAGTGTGCCCATCCAATCAGTAACCGTAAGAACGGAAGCTCAACTCACCGAAGGTGAAGGAAAAACCAGTCTGGACTATGAGGCTGATAAGGACGGGTTTGTTGAATTGGTATTCATTATTAAAGATAACGTTGCTACAGCACATCAGGTTAAAACCGGCATACAGAGTAACGAACTCATTGAAATACTCAGCGGTGTCAATGAAGGTGACTCTGTCGTCTCAGGAAGTTATAGAGCTATTTCTCGTGATTTGAAAAATGGTGAAGAGGTCACAGAGAAGGCTGAGGAAAAAGAGGGAGATAAATAGATGTTACAACAATCCGAAACCTCCAGCACGTCTAGCACGTCTAGCACTGCAAGCTCGATGATAGCTAATAATTCAAATGCGATGCTTGCCATAAGTAACTTGACCAGAACCTATAGCATGGGCGATCAAAAGGTTCATGCATTGAAAGGCGTCACACTAAATATCAATAAAGGCGAATACATTGCGATTATGGGACCTTCTGGTTCCGGCAAGTCAACATTGATGAACATGATTGGTTGCTTAGATGTTCCTACATCAGGAACCTATTTACTTGAAGGTGTCTCTGTCGGGGAGATGAGCGAAGATGAACTGGCTGGTATTCGAAATGAGAAGATTGGCTTTGTTTTTCAAACATTCAACCTTGTGCCCCGTGCGAGCGTTTATCAAAATGTTGAATTGCCCCTTATCTATAAAGGCATGTCAAAAAAAGAACGAAAGGCGGTTGCTAATGCTGCAATTGAATCCGTTGGATTACTTGACAGAGCCGCTCACAAACCCAATGAACTATCCGGTGGTCAGCGTCAACGTGTGGCCATTGCCAGAGCCCTTGTTTGTGACCCGTCCATTATACTTGCCGATGAACCCACTGGAAATCTAGATACTAAAACCGGTGAAGAAATTATGGCACTGCTTGATGAGCTTCATCGAAAAGGCAACACCATTGTTTTAGTCACTCATGAAGATGAAATAGCAGCTCATGCGGATCGAACGTTGAGACTTCGAGATGGTTTAGTGGAAAGTGACACCATGAAGCAAAAAGTCGTAAATCACTAAGCATTCATTTCTTTATTTAAATAATTAAGATTGAGACAGAATATGAACCTAGCACTCGACATCAGCGAATCATTTAAATTGTCACTTCATGCAATTCTTGCTAATAAAAGCCGTGGCGCACTCACTGCACTGGGTATTATTATTGGTATTGTTGCCGTAATTACGACCATGACCGCTGCAAATGGGCTAAAAAACACCTTCAGAGAAACATTTGCATCAGTGGGTGCTGATGTTATTTATGTTTCAAAACGTCCTTGGATACA
>JAUUZN010000066.1 GCA_030589945.1 Gammaproteobacteria bacterium
ATTTACATCAAATTCTTCAGCAACAGAGAGCCTATCTATTAATGAGAGTCTAATTAGTTCTATTCAAGCTACTCACGCTAAAATTGCCGGGCTCAGTAACAACAGCGATAAGCTTTCAACCGTACAAATAATGCAGTGGCCTGGGGTCTTGGAAGAGGCTGCAACGGATGAAAAACAACGAGATTCACTAATTTTGGACCTTTTTGATAAGGCACTCAAACAACTCATTGAGGCCCGCGGCCGCGAAGGCGAAGCGATGAAAGATTTATTACTCGACAGAATTGCTACCATCAGTGAGCAGGTCAAACTGGTACGCGGTGAGTTTCCAGCCATTATTCAGTGGCAAAAAGACCGAATAATCAATCGTTTCAAAGAAGCTGAACTGGAACCCGACCAAGATCGTTTAGAACATGAACTGGTGTACCTTGCACAAAAAGCCGATATTGCTGAAGAGCTCGACAGACTTGATACTCATGTTAACGAAATAAGCCGTATCCTCAATAAAGGCGGAAATGTAGGTCGACGTCTTGATTTTTTATTGCAGGAATTGAATCGCGAAGCCAACACCCTTGGCTCTAAATCAATTAATAAAATTACTACCTCTGCTGCTGTTGAATTGAAAGTCATCATCGAACAAATGCGCGAACAGGTGCAGAATATAGAATAATTAATCATTAAGATCCTAGCGTAACAAGTATATATTAGGATGGGATTTGAGAAGTTATAATGAAAATGATATCAAAAATACTGATCGTACTAGTTGCAATAGAACACCTCTATTTTCTAGTTTTAGAAATGTTTCTTTGGACTTCGCCCATTGGTTTGAAAACATTTAACCTAACGGCCGAATTCGCAGAGCAATCTGCATCACTTGCTGCGAACCAAGGTCTTTATAATGGTTTTTTAGCGGCTGGACTAATCTGGAGTTTGCTAGCAAAACAGGGCGCACATTCTCTTAAAATCTTTTTTCTGTCATGCATTATTGTTGCAGCTATTTTTGGTGCAGTGACAGCAAAATTTTCTATTCTGTACATTCAAGGTTTGCCAGCATTTTTGGCCTTCATTTTTGTTATGTTAACGCGAAACAAACCTCAATTAGAATTATCAGAATGACAGTCAATAAATACCTAGTATTTATATTGGTGTTTATTTTTATACCTTCAACAAAATCATTGGGTGAGCTCGAATCTTTTTGTGATAACTTACCTCGTCCAGCCTACAGTCAATTTAAAAAACATGAGGCCAGTAATGACTGGTTTGAAGTTTATCAATTTGAACACAATGTATGGGCCATCTATGAACCCTTCCAGTGGCAAGAGGTCATTTCCTATCTTATTATTGGAAATAGTTCCGCTCTGCTTGTTGATTCTGGCAATGGAATTGGTGACATAAAAGCGGTTGTAGATCGACTGACTGATAAACCCGTTCGGATAATCAATACTCATAGTCATTTTGATCATATTGGCGGCAATTACCAGTTCGAGACCATTCTTTCACCCTCCACAGAGTTTTCAATATCGAATAGCAAGGGTAACAACAGTCAAACCATTAAAACTGAAGTGTCAACTGAAGCTCTGTGCAAATCTTTACCCAAAGGCGTGACTCAAAAGAGTCATGCTATAAAGCCCTACAGTATCACCGCGAAAGTAAAGGATGGCGATATGATTGACTTGGGTGGTAGGAAAATTGAAATTCTATACATCCCAGGTCATACCGATGATTCAATTGCATTATTTGAAGCAGAATCGGGTTACCTGTGGACCGGTGACAGCTTCTATGAAGGTCCAATATGGCTATGGTTTCCAGAAACTGATGTTCATGCTTATCAACAATCCATTAGCAGGTTGGCAGCATTAACGCCTCAATTAAAAGCTCTTTTTCCCGCCCATAACATACCCTATAGCAACCCTTCATTGCTGGCTGAAACAGATGAAGCCTTTCAACTAGTGTTAGCTGGAAAAGCTAAATCGAGACCCTATGCTACCTTCGAGGGAACGGTTATTTATGATTTTGATAGATTCGGTTTTTTAATGCTTAAGGAAAATAAGCAATAATTAGGTGGAATCAAACTTCATTCAAGTTGATAATAACTGTCTAAAGAACCAGCTCCATAAACAATAAGAAAATTGAATTCAATATGAACAACCCTGGAAATTTATTCATCGTCTCAGCACCCTCTGGTGCCGGTAAAACGAGTCTGTTAAAGGCATTGACGTCTTCTCTTACTGAAATATCGACCGCGATATCGACCACCACTCGAACAATTCGCTCTGGGGAAACGGATGGCGTTGACTACCATTTTGTGAGCATTGAAAAATTTAAAACACTCATTGAACAAAATGAATTTATTGAGCATGCCGAAGTCTTTGGAAATTATTATGGGACTTCGAAGTCTCGACTCAACGAATTATTAGCAACCGGTGTTGATCTAGTCTTGGAGATTGATTGGCAGGGCGCCAAACAGGTCAAGGAACTTATTCCAGAAGCCACCAGTATTTTCATATTACCACCCTCAAGAGAAGCTTTAACCGAGAGACTCATAGGCCGTGGTCAAGATGATGCGCAAGTGATAGAAAAGAGAATGTCCTCAGCAATAAAAGAGATTTCTCACTACAATGAATTCGATTATCTAGTGATCAATGATGTTTTTGAGGAAGCGTTGGTCGATCTTAAGTCCATCGTTACCACAAATCGCCTGAATCAAAGACGTCAAGCAGCCAAGCACCAGCAAATGATAGCGGATCTGTTATAGGAAAATTATTTTCCATGGTAGTGCTCTAAGGCTGTACATTCAGTGCACAACTACTGTAGAATGCGCGTCTGTTTTCGGCACTCAGATAGTATTGAGGTCGAGCTTTTTAACTCATATTTATAATTCTGGAGAAAATGATGGCACGAGTAACCATCCAGGACGCCGTAGAAATAGTCGGCAATCGATTCGATCTCATCATGCTTGCAACCAAGCGTGCACGTGAGCTTGCAACGGGCGGCAAAGAGCCTAAAGTTGAATGGGATAATGATAAGCCTACCGTTGTCGCTCTTCGAGAAATTGAAGCAGGCCTAATTTCTGTTGAAATTATGGAAACTGAAGCAAGAGAAGAAAAAGAACGCATTGCTCGCGAAGCATTAGAAGCACTCGAAGCTGAAACCACACATTTTATTGAAGATTAATTCTAGAAAAGCCCGATTATTTCCTTTCGGGCTTTGCATATTCCCTCTAAATCTTCCAAACTGAACATCTAATTTAATCGTCGGTAAAATCTTGGGCTAATTCTCAAGTTTACTGTTTGTTTTTCTATTAAATAACGGATGAACATTTGTACCTCCTTACCGGACTAAAAGAGCAACTTGCCACCTATCTCGATCAAGATAAAATTGAATTGATTGAGCAGGCCTATATTTTTGCTCGTGATTCACACGAAGGACTGAAACGTTCAAGCGGTGATCCCTACATCACCCATCCAGTGGCGGTCGCACAAATTCTCAGTGAAATACATCTGGATCACCAGACCATCATGGCAGCTCTCATGCACGATGTGATTGAAGATACTGGGGCAACCGCTGAGCAACTCACTGAATTATTTGGTGAATCCGTTGCAGAACTCGTCGAAGGCGTGAGTAAGCTCACCCAAATAAAATTCTCGACTCGAGCAGAGGCCCAGGCCGAAAATTTCAGAAAAATGATGATGGCCATGGTGAAAGATATCCGCGTCATCCTCATTAAGCTGGCTGACCGTCTTCATAATATGAGAACGCTAAGCTCCCTCAATACTGAACGCCGCCGGCGAATTGCCAATGAAACATTAGAAATTTATTCTCCCATCGCAAACCGTTTAGGCATTTACACCATCCGCGAAGAATTGCAGGTACTCGGCTTTTCTGCTCTTTACCCCATGCGTCACCGGATCATCCAAAGTTGTGTCAAAAAAGCCCGCGGTAATCGTAAAGAAATTATCAATACTATTCAGTCTGCTATCGCCGATAAACTGGGTGAAGCTAAACTCAGTGGTGATATTTTCGGACGAGAGAAAAACCTGTTCAGCATTTATCGGAAAATGCGCGATAAAAAAATGACCCTCTTTGAAGTGATGGATGTCTATGCTTTTCGCATCGTCACCGATAAAATAGATACCTGTTACCGTATTCTTGGGCAGATGCACATGCTCTACACTCCTGTGCATGGTCGTTTTAAAGACTACATCGCAATTCCTAAGGCAAATGGCTATCAGTCACTGCATACCACCTTAAAAGGCCCTCACGGTCTCCATGTTGAAGTTCAAATTAGAACCGAAGATATGCAAAAAATGGCCGAAATAGGTGTTGCCGCACACTGGCTGTATAAATCTAAAAACCAGACCAATCCTGCTGAACTTAAAGCGCGCGAATGGATGAGAAACCTTATTGAATTCCAGGAGAATGCAGCCGATTCTTTTGATTTTATTGAAAATGTCAAAATTGATTTATTCCCCGACGAGGTCTATGTGTTCTCGCCAAACGGTGAGATTATTTCTCTACCCACGGGTGCAACGGCGGTTGATTTTGCTTACTTTATTCACACCGATGTGGGCAATAGTTGTATCGCGACTAAAATAGATCGTCACCTATCTCCCCTGAGTACTCCTTTGGTCAATGGTCAAACGGTAGAAATTATTACTGCACCGGGCGCGCGTCCAAATCCAGCCTGGCTTAGCTTTGTTATTACCGGCAAGGCACGTTCAAACATCCGTCATTATCTAAAAACCATGCGAACCGATGAAGCCATCAAACTAGGTCGTCGTTTGTTAGACAAGGCTCTGCGTGGTCAAGAGCTCGATTCGTTTAAAGAAAAAGACATTGACCGTGTCATTCAAATTACTAAACATAAGGATCTAGACGATCTCTTATCGGCCATTGGACTCGGTACTGTTGCCGCAATGATTGTTGCCCATCATTTGAATCCTGATGGTGAATCTTCAGAAGAACCCACTGATTCTAGACCCATCGCCATTAAAGGCACCGAAGGCATGCTCGTCACCTTCGCGAAATGCTGTCGACCCATTCCTGGTGATCCTGTCGCAGGGTTTGTGAGCTCAGGTCGGGGAATTGTGGTACACCGAGAATGCTGTAACAACATTGCAGATATGCGCGATCAGGAAGACAAAATGATCCCCATGCAATGGGCTGAAGACGTTGCGGGCGTTTACCCTGTGAACTTAAAAATTGATGCCAAAAATGAAAGAGGGGTGTTGGCTAAAATCACTTCAATTCTCGCCGATGCCGATGCTAATATTATTAACATGAAAATTGATGAACATGATGGTGCCCATTACCGCATCTACTTTATTATCAGCGTAACCGACAGAGTACATCTTGCTTCGATCATCAAAAAATTAAGACTCTCATCTTCAATATTGAGGTTGGGTAGAATTTCAGAATAAAGGACATTTTAGTGGCAAATTCAACTAGAAAAATCATCCATACGGAGCATGCACCTGCGGCCATTGGAACCTACTCTCAAGCCGTTCAGGTAGGCGATACCGTTTATCTTTCAGGCCAAATACCACTAATCCCAGCCACAATGGAATTGGTGGAAGGTGAAATCAGTCATCGGATCCATCAGGTATTTAGTAACCTGGGCGCTGTTTGTATCGCTGCAGGAGGTGGGCTGGCTGACATTGTTAAACTCAATGTGTATTTAACCGATTTAAATAATTTTGCCATTGTTAATGAAGTCATGGCTGAATACTTCCAGCAACCATACCCAGCAAGAGCTGCTCTGGGTGTTGCACAACTTCCCAAAGGAACCGACATAGAAATAGATGCAGTCATGGTTTTAATAAACGAATAGTATGGCGAGTTAATTGTTCCTAAAAATTTATCAAATACTGGTCTCTGATATTGGCTTAATAGACCTTCGTAACTCTGACCAATTCATCAAGAAACATCTAAAAGGTAGTTGCTCAATTCCTTGGGAAAGATTGCCCAGTTCCATGCATGAATTACCAGCAAACCATCGGCCCGTTGCAATTATGGGTAGCGAGAATCAAATCAATGATGCCGCAAAATTTCTAACTTCAAAGGGCTATCAGCTCATTAACCAGTTTGAAATATCTGAAGAAATCTGGAGTTCTGCAATTGAATTTAACTTGCTCGAAGAAGGCTGTCACTCTACTCAACTTTGGCAGGCGAATCCTTTACTGATAGAAGCCATCGATGAAATTGAAAAGCGCATTAACGGTCGTGAAGTACTCGATCTTGCATGCGGAGCAGGTCGCGATAGCGTCTATTTAGCAAAAAGAGGTTGGAACGTAACAGCCATTGATTATAAACAGGATGCACTAGATCGCGCTCTGCACCTTGCTGATGTAAATGCTGTCAGTATACAAACTCAACGCATTGATATGGAAAGTGACACCAATCCCTTTGCTGATGACATTGCATTAACTGCCGATTTGGTGATGGTGATGCGGTATCTACACCGACCTTTATTTTCTGCAATAGATCGGCTAGTCAAACCTGGCGGAGCCATTTTTTATTCGACCTTTATGGTAGGCAGTGAACAATTCGGTTCACCAAAAAATCCTGCTTATTTACTCAAACCAGGTGAACTCGCTGAAATATTTTCTCATTACAATATATTAATTGATGAGCAAAGAAAATTGGCTGACCATAGGCCTATCGCATATTTTCTAGCTCAAAAACCACTTTAACAGTTAACAATTCCTACAGAAGCATTTTTAATTGAATGGTTAAACAACGTTATAGTTTGATTGTTATACATTTGTGATACTTTTGTGAAAATGGTGTGATTGTTTAGAGTGATACTGGCTCTCCTTCCAAAATATTGGAATTAACAAGGAGAACCCTACAATGAATATTACAAAAAAACTTGCTGCAACGGTCATCGGCTTATCAGCAATTGCAATGACAGGCGCAACGTTAGCTGATAATCATAGAGATAAAGGCCGAGGTACTGGTCCCGTTGTTTTTGTCATTAATCAAGGGCTATTTTACGATTCAATTGTACTCACAGACCTTCCTAAAGAACGAGGCGACTTTCAACAATTATTCATAGATAGTCATGGTCCTCATCATCTAGCAACCTATGCAGGCCCAGGCAATGAAGGCTATCGTGGTGGTCGCTGGTGGGTAGATGCCAATGAAAATGGTATGCAAGATCAGGGTGACAAATATTTCCTATGCCCACTACTAGGTCCTGGCCGTTTGGAAATGTAAGTTAACTTTTAAACTAGAATGGCGGCGTAGATATTATGTCTAGTCCCGACTCAAAGCGTCGTCATTTTTTATCTTTTTATTAGCTAGTTAACCTTAAGAAATCGATTCTAAATAATCAAATATTGCATCCCGCTGATCGAGCGCTAAGAGTAAGATAAAATCTCCTGGCTCTGCCCATTCTATTGCTGATTTAGCGCCACTTAAACAATCGTCGGCATAAATAATTTCTGGTACTTTTTCATAGGTTTCAAGTTGCTTTTTAATCAAATTTGGCACAGCACCTAACTCTCTTCCGCGTAAATAATCAGCTAGCTCTGCTGTGATTACTGCATCAGGATTTAATTGAGTTGCGACATCAGTCAGGTTAATGATATCGCGGTCCGTACGATCACCCGCGTGACCCATCATAATTAATCGACGCTTCGCTGGCATCGCGCTCACGGTATCGATCACCGCGGAGAGAGAATGAGCATTATGAGCAAAATCTACCAATAGGGTAACGCCATTGATATTAAAATAATTGCCACGACCGGGATTATCTTTATTATCACCCTTGAATGTTCTCAATCCTTCAGCGATTTCATCAAAACTACTGCCCATGGCGTAACACAGGGCCACGGCTCCCATGCTATTGGCTACATTGTGTTTTGCTGCCCCTTGCATGGTCGTTGGAATATCATTGATATTAATAATATTGGATATATTGCCTCTATCAGAAAAGAAGATATTGTCAGCCTCTAACCATACACAGGCCTCTGCAAGTTCTTGTTGCTTGGTGATTCTTTCATGACAATTATCAAGGCTGAACCAGCAAATTCTTCCCCTAATTAGCTCTGGATTATGTTCAAAAAAATCAACAAGTCCTTGGTCATCAGCATTCACAACAAGCATGCCGTCCTTAGAGAGTGAGCGTGCAACCACTGCTTTAACAGCAATCAATTCGGCAACAGTATTAATTCCGTATTGCCCAAGATGATCATCCGCCACATTAGTAATGAGTGCGGCTTTGGCGGCACTAGTGCCGATTCCTCGGCGTAACATGCCACCTCGTGCGACCTCAAGTAGCGCCACCTCAACACGATCATCACGAAGCAATGTTCGTGCACCCCCAGGTCCTGAATAATCACCACGATCTAGGATCACATCAGCAGCTCGAATGTAATCGGTCGAGGTAATGCCTGCTGATATTCCTCCGGCCTTTATAATAGAATCACACATTCTCACTGACGTTGACTTACCGTTGGTACCGGTAATGAGCGCTACTGGAATATCTGTAAATGTTTGCCATTGGAGATTTATTGGGTTGGGTAGATCATTAATCTCCCAAACCTGACAGGCATTGCCCATGCCCAAGGAGAAATAATCATCATCCACCAGATAAGAAATCTGATGTTCATTCGCCCCTTCAATCAGTACCATCAATTTAGGGTTACGTTCTTGGGATAATTGCTTGTTAAGATAGTCAAGATTGACCAGCTCATCATTCGGGGTCGCGTCCGTCAACTCTGCTCGAGCGAGTTCAACGGCTGCCTCATTGATTTCACAGGCCGTATAAAGCATGTCTTCATCGGCACGAAAACCTAAATTTGCACCACCTTCAAAACTCCTAGAATAAACTTCACAGTCCAATCCGAGTTTAGCCAGCAACTCTGCAAGATGCTTATTCCAGCTCTCGATCACCACCTTATTTGAGATGCCTTTTACAAAAACTTCAAGCACTGCTCCTGGATAATCAGAGAGTAGATTCGGTCCAGTCAATCGACGACTATCATCGGTGATGATGTCGATTTTAACCCCGATCACTAATCAGCATCCTCTGGCTCTCTAGCGAGACGCACACCCTTTTCATCACGAATTAAACGCATGCCAGGATCTAGCTCAAAGGGATCCGGCGTGGTTGCTTCAGATGTTTGCTTGGTCATGATAGAGCTATCATCAGAACTTTCTTCATCATGATTATTAAAGCGAGTAATTTGTTTCCAACAGCGAATAATGTTGTCACCAAATATCATCACTAAATCACCGGGCTTAGCATGACTTAAAGCATCATCAACAGCTTCTTCTTCAGATGGGATCACGGTAATTTGTGATTCTTTTACACCCGCTTCAATTAAGGCTTTCTTCTGCATCATTGGCACTTCATCATCACCACGTCCGCGGCGATCATCATCGGCCTTGCAAAAATACTGGTTAAAATGTCCGGCGGTATTCTTTGCAATTTCTATAATATCTTCATCACGGCGATCACCGGGAGCCGCAAGAACAACAATGTTTTCACCGGCTGTTTCCATCCTGTCCACTGTCTGACAAACTATTTCAACAGCTGCTGGATTGTGACCATAGTCAAGGATGACTTTGAATGGATGTTCATCAAAGACATTCATACGACCTGGTGCTTGGAAGAATGAGGTGTTGAATGTTCTCAGTCCATGACGGATGTCTTCAAGGTTTTTGTCCAAGCTATAAGCCATTGCAGCGGCAACCATGGCATTTTGCACATTGTGCATGGCCTTGCCTTCCATGGTGGCTGGAATCAGGTGAGTCCATAATAAGGGAATATGAGTTTCATTATCAAAGATGGTGATCATGTCACCGTTGATGCCTTTTTCAAGCACCACGGCCTGTCCGCCTGAGCGAATGTGAGCGCGAACCAAGGCATGATTTGGATTCATGGTGACATAGCAGAGACTATCAGCATCACAGTAGTCAGCCATTCGTAGACAATGTTCATCATCGGCGTTCAGTACTACGGTGTCCGTTGCACTTTCGACCACAACGCGTTTTACTTCAGCGAGTTGCTCGACAGTATCAATGCCACGCAACCCTAAATGATCGGCTGTGACATTCAAACATGCAGCGACATTACTGGTTTGGTAACCAAGACCAGATCTTAAAATACCACCCCTAGCAGTTTCCATTATGGCCATATCAACCATTGGATCTCGCAGAACAATTTGTGCAGATGTGGGTCCGGTCATATCACCTTTGACACTCAAATGACCGTCGATGTATACGCCGTCGGTCGAGGTCATTCCACAGATGTGACCCGCAGCCTTCATAATATGGGCGAGCATTCTTGATGTGGTTGTTTTACCGTTGGTACCGGTGATTGCAGCAATTGGTATCTTCGAAGGCGTCATCGGTGGGAACAGCATATCCATGACAGCACCTGCCACATCACGCGGTTGGCCCTCACTGGGTGCAACGTGCATTCTAAAACCTGGGGCAGCATTAATCTCAACGATGGCTCCACCAATATCTTTATACGACTGACTAATATCATCAGTGAGGAAATCTACCCCACCCACATCAAGGTCAACGGCACGAATGGCACGCTCTGCCATTGCTCGATTGTCCGGATGAACGATGTCAGTCACATCAATGGCTGTACCGCCGGTTGATAGGTTAGCTGTTTTTCGCATGTAGAAAATTTCGCCTTCTGGGAGAACGGTATTTTCATCATAACCGGCTTCATCTAACAATCGCGCTGCCTGTTTATCAAACTCTAAGCGTGTAAGTACTTTTTCATGGCCGATACCTCGACGCGGATCTTCATTGACCTCGTCAACAAGTTCCTTCACTGTTTTTACGCCGTCACCTACCACGTGGCCCGGGACTCGCTTTGCCACCGCCACAAGCTGCCCATTAACTGCGAGCATTCTATGATCGAGACCTGTTACATAACTCTCAACAAGCACAGCACGGCTCTTACCGTGCTCACGAGCAAATTCAAAGGCCTCGATAACTTGCTCATCCGTTTCTAAATTAATGGATACACCGCGACCATGATTTGCATCAAGGGGTTTTAATACCACGGGAAATCCGATGCGACGTGCAGCTCTCACCGCCTGACGCTCTGAGTAAATCATCAGCTGTAATGGTACGGGTAAGCCCAAGTCGTTGAGTAGATTGTGTGTGTCTTCCTTATCGCAAGAAATTTCAACACCAATGTGTTTGGTCTCACTGGTAATGGTCGCCTGTATGCGCTGTTGATATTTGCCGTGGCCAAGCTGTACTAGACTGTATTGATTCAATCGCAACCATGGAATATCGCGTTCCTCGGCAGCCTTTACTAGTGACGCAGTACTGGGTCCAAACTCTTTACGTTGTGCAAATCGAATAAAGGCATCTATTTCGTCATCCCAATCAAAGTCACCGTCGATATCAACACCATCATCTTTTAATTGTGTTTGGAGATCATCAGGGAGCAAACTGAGTAAAAGCGCTAATGCAAGTCGCGAAGCCTCAAGACCAACATCGCGCTGTTTGTATTGAAACACCATGTTGTAATGAGCCAGTTCGCCTGTAGTGCGGGTTCGACCAAAGGTCACTTCACTGCCCGCCATATTCTGGAGCTCAATAGCCACGTGTTCCATGGTATGACCCATCCAAGTACCTTCGTCCTCGGTCAACCTGCGAATAAAACCGCCAGCCTCACCATAGGAGCAACGATGTTCATCAAGCCCTGGAAGCGCTGCAATTAATCCATCAGTAAAATCCTTGCCAATTTTAGCCGACGGCCACTGCTCAAGGATCCCAAGATCAAGTTCATGACGGATCACCGGAAAGCTGGCGTAAAGATTTGGTCCCACAAAAACATTCGTACTTTTAATTTTCATAATCTATCTCTCCAAATATTCTATTCTTTTCTCTGGTGTCAGGCACTGGTGCCCGGCACCAGTTAGGATTTACAGGCTATTCTTGTTTCTGAATCGTAGCGTGCGCCCTCAGCTAGGATGTGTAAATGTAGTCCTATTAATGTCACAGGATCTCCAGCTCGGACGTGTCCCATGGATGAATACTCTAGTGCTCCCGGATCAACAACCGTGATTGCTCCTGAACCTACCACTTCAAAGACTCCCGATGCATCTATAAAGGCTGCAGTATCTTCATCAAGCCCTATTCCAGTTACAAAGGGATTGTATGAAAGTGCTGAAAGTAATCGGCCTAATCGGTCACGCTGTCTAAAATGTTGATCGATGATGAAGCTATTGGTCAATCCTAATCCTGGAGCAAGAGTTACACCATCTTCTGTTGGTGTAGAACCACCGCCGCCACCAACAATCATGTGCTCGGGGATAATCGCCGCTCCGGCCGAGGTCCCTGCAATATGAGTACCTTGGGCATTCAATCGCCTAATTGCTTGGGCGACCGGCGTACCACCAAGAATGGTACTAAGTCGAAGCTGATTACCACCGGTAATAAATACTCCATCTGCAGCAGTAAGAACTTCTAGATAATCTTCTCGATTTGCATCTGTCCGTGTCTCTATGGCAATAGAGATAACCTCACCTGCACCGAGTTCATGAAATAGATCAACATAGCGCTGTCCAGTATCTTCAAGTCGAGAAGCTGTTGGTATAACAATAATGCGACTGGTCTTACCACCACACAACTTAATAAATTTTTCTAAAATGGTTGGATTACTTAACTTTTCCTCGGCTCCACCGATAGGAATAACATAACCTCGTTCAACACCTTCAGTGCTGGGAGATGGACACATATAAACCTCTTACTTTAATAAGTATTTTTTAATTGTTTGGACTTTTGAATGATGTACCAAAGAATAAACTGTTGATTAACAAGCGACTTGTTCCATACCAAAAGCCTCGAAAGACTGGATTATCCAATATTAAAATCACTGCTCCACTCGATTTACGTTCAGCAATCATCATGGCGCTGTTTGATATTTTTTCAAGATTATCGTCGGAAACATAACCACTTAAAAGAGCAGATTTTCTATATCGAACAACTGTAGCATATTGGTTGTTGGAAGGGTTCATAATCATTTGATGATTTCTAAATACCGGCAAAAATTTTCGCTGGTATCCATAGGCCAACGGATGTGTGATATCAATGTCGGTTGCGAATATACTTCCTCCGATCATCACTGATGCATCATTGTCGTCCATTTCAGTGTAGGCAATGGATTTTTTTGCAGGGAGCTTTTCTTCTTCATCAATCACAAAACTTACATCAATGATCTTATTTTCTGAGACCCACTGTGATGCTGATTTCATAGCGATGAGAACACCACCAGCCTTAACCCAACTTTTTATATCGACAATGTTTTTTTCTGTAAGTGCGCCATAATTGCCATTGGCGAGCAATAAATGTGTGTACTTATTCAACGCTAGTTTTGAAAAGTCTGTTATTTTTGCCTGTGTTAAATTCATCGCAAGCCGTTGATCAAATAGATGCCACAACTCACCGGTATCATAACCAGAGGTTCCTGAACCTGTTAATAAAACGGGGCGAACCGGTTTTAAACGACCCATGCTATCTGAACCAATGTCGATACCCGACTTTGCATACCCAGAATCGATGGCCGATATCGCCAAATGAAAACGCTCTGCAACTTTCTGCATTAAAGCGTATAGGGTGTCTGAGGATACTGACTGAATGCCTACTGGAACGACTATTGTTCCTGCATCGAAAGAAGTTTTTCCTTTGAGATTGTCCGTTGTAAATGCTTTTCTAGCGACACGCAGATTGATTCCTAGCTCGAGCAAGTAGTTGCTAGCAGCGGCGGCAGAATAATTATTCCAATTGATGCTATAGGCTACTTTGGCTTTGCCTGATACCACTCCAACATTCCGCTGGGATGTACGAATGAGCTTTCCGCGTATGTTAGTTTTCAATCCTTTGCGAGTTAGCATTGCATAAGGCAAATTAAATGCGTGCGGAAGTGTCCAGCTTGAGACATCATAAAACGTGTTGTCTTTAAACTGCGTGCGGGTTTCAAAAAGAGATTTAATGAGTCGGTATTGCGGCTGATTAAAGGGGATGATGATCCCTTCGGAAATTTTTAGGCCGTTGATGGTCATTGGCTCAGCTAAAGCATAAATTTTGATCTGATGGCGTAATAAAATATCAATAAAGGCTGCCATTCTCGTAGGATCACCATCATTTGAAACGATGATAGCTTTACTATTATCATTTCTAGCCGCGGTCTTTGATTGGTCAAAGAAGCGTTGCTGATAATCAATGAGTCGGTCTTTATTCGCATAAGCTCCTTCAAGAGTTGAAAGAGAGGTTAAAAAATGATTTTTAACGGCAAAAGGGAAGCTCATTGGACCGTTGATGGTGTCTCTTAAATGACCTCGAACACTCGCCTGTTCAAATAAAATGCCTATACTGCCATTAATATCAGGATAGGTTGAACCCTTACCGTAATAATAATCATCGTAGTTTTCCTTACTATAATAGAGACTACCAGCCTCATCTAAAATCTTTGCATGGTACTTGGCAATGCTGTCGGTGAGCTCGAAATTTTCATCAGGCGTTAGAGGGTTTTGGCGACTGGGTACTCCAGGCTGGAAAAAATAACTGCTATTGCTGCCCATCTCATGGAAATCACCCAACACATGAGGCCTAAACTGATGGTACCACTTTAGCCGAGCCTTCGATTCAGGTTGTTGTGCTAACAGCCAGTCTCGATTTAAATCAAACCGATAATGATTGGTGCGGCCGCCCGGCCAATCTTCTCGATGTTCCCGATCATAGACATCTTTTGATAAATGCGTACTGCGATTATTGTTTGCCCAATTACTGAAGCGGCCGTAGCCATCGGGATTTAAACTGGGCTCAATAAGGACAATGCTATCTTGTAAAAACTTCTGATGTGCGTCGCCCTGTTTCGCGGCTAAGTGATAGGCCGTAATCATTGAGGCATTGGTACCACTCGCTTCGTTCCCATGAACGCTATAACCTAGCCATACGACCAATTGTTGATTCGTTGAATCGTTCGACTCAGTTAATTTGCGACTATTGATGATTTCCTGAAGCTTATCTTGGTTCTCTTTAGAAGTGATCACCACAAGGATTTGTGGTCTTTGTTCCCAGGTTGTACCCATCTCTATAATTGATACTCGTTCCGACTGGGCTGCGAGGTTTCGCATGTATTGTATGACTTGATCATGTCTTGCATGCCACTGACCCACTTCAAAATTAAGAACTGATTTAGGTTTGATGATATCTGTATTGTAAGCGTTATTTTCTACTAAATTTTTAGGCAAATAATAATTTAAGTCTACGTTATCAACCACCAATCTTGTTGCAGCAGATGCGTGGAGTACAGTAGGAGTGGCGATCAAAGAGGCTATCACCAAAATACTAAGGCTTAATTGGATAAGCATGGTTTTAAATCTAGCTTCAGCTATCGTACTTTTGTTCATCCCGTGCATATTTTTGACAGCCTTATTTTTGACAACTAAAGAGGAAAAGTTCAGCATATCGAATTGAGCTATAACTTGGCAAGCTTATCGGGCCTAATTAGGGTGTTAACGCATGAATTTATTGAATCATAGAGCTTTTTTCAGCATTTTTGTGGGCTACGCTTTCATAAGTACTTTACTCGGTTTAATAACTGAAGAAAAAATACAGGCACAGGACGCAACCCTTAATAGAAATCAAAACATTCACATTGCTGTTGCGAGTAACTTTGCGTCAACCCTAAGGCTTCTTCGCAGCGCTTATATTGAGGATCATCCCTCAGTAGAAATAATTATTTCCTCAGCATCGACTGGCAAACTGACCACGCAAATTCGTTACGGTGCCCCCTATGATATTTTTCTTGCCGCAGATATCCTCCACCCTCAATTATTGATTGATGAGAACCTCGCCCTGAAGGCCTCTCTACAAGTCTATGCTCAGGGTCAATTAGCTTTAATTACACATAAGGCGCAAGGCAGCAGCGCTTCAATACATTTACACTCGGGTAAAATTCGTCAGATTGCAATTGCCAATAGCAGAACGGCGCCCTATGGCATGGCCGCCACGCAATGGCTTAATGAAGAAGGCTTTGATGAACAATCATTCCTCTACATTAAGGGCGAAAACGTTAATCAAGCTTGGCAGTTCTTTAGTCAGGGTGGTGCTGATTCAGCCCTCGTTTCACTTTCGCAAATAATTCTAGCTGAAAGTACACACCCTTTTTGGATACTTTCAAATAAGGACAAGAAACAATTAATTCAAGCCGCAGTTGTTTTAAAGCAAGGCAAGAACAATGAGCAGGTTCAAAAATTTATGGCGTATCTTCGTACAAAGAAAGCCCTCAATATCATTGAGGAGTCTGGATATCGAGTTAATTTCTGAAATATAGTCACTAAATA
>JAUUZN010000092.1 GCA_030589945.1 Gammaproteobacteria bacterium
ACGAATTGCTTCTTCCACTCTAAGCCGTGGCCAAACATGTCCATCTGAAAAAGAAGAGTGGGTATGTGGATCTAGGACAATGGTTTGGTAATCTGCTGTATCAGGAAAATCAATTGTTCGGGCGGATTCTGTCTGTTTTAATTGTTTCGGGGTGCCGTGACCATAGGTACATAATGTTGCGCTTAATAACACTAATGAAGAAAAAATAATTGAAATGCGTATCATTGGTCACTGATCCTAGATGTTATTGTAAATAACTGAGTTCGATCATGATAATTAATAACAATTTCTAGGTCAATAAATCGTGGTATTTAAATAATAGTTACAAGATAAACCCAATAAGAATAATCTTATTGGGTTTTGATAAGGTATGTTTAAAGTGGTTTTATTTCTAACTCACTGGGCGTAGCACGCAAGAAACCATAACTTTGATAGATGGCCTGAGCTTCATCTGTGGCTAAATATTCAAGAAATCGTTGACCATTTGCAACATTACGCCCTTTATTCATAATACCGATGGCATAATTAACCTTAGCTTGTTTATTAAATGGTGCGGGAATGGCAACTCCTTCAAGTGGTCGTCCCTGAGCTTTGGCATGGACGACTTCAGTAGTCCAGACAATACCCACATCGGCTTCACCTTTTTCAATTCGATCTGGCGTTTCACGATGATGTCTTGATGTAAACCAAGTCTTACCCTTCACTGCCCAGCAACTTTTACACTTCTGATCTGCAGTAATCTGTTGGTGTAAGCCAAGATCTTTTAACATCGCACTACCATAAAACTTGAAGATGCCTTCTGTTAAAGGATTGGGATGCGATTGCACTAAGTCATCACGCGCTAAATCTTTTGGCCCTTTAATATTACGCGGATTTCCCGCCGCGACCATTAACTCAAGTTTGTTGTGTACATAAATGGAATGCTTGTCCATGAGTCCTTTTTTATTGAGTTTCTTAAGGTGATTAATATTTACACTTGCAAAGATATCCGGTGTCATGGATGTCTCTCGACCTTCAATTTTGCCTTGCTTGAGCAGCTGACCTTTAAGAATTTGGCCTGGTGGAATCGTTTCTACATAAATACTTTCTATATCTTTATTCTTACCCTGGAAATCTTTTATCAATTCTTCCATGACCATAAATTGATTTCCCGCAAGATACATCACTAAGCTTGCGGTGTATGAATCCCCAATATCACCATATTCCACCTCACCTGAAACATGAAAAGTCCGATAGTCATTACTGTGACCAGCATCTTTAGACAAGGCTACAACACCTATTAATAATGTAGTCATGACAATACAAAGTTTTATTATTATTCTGTTCATTATCGTTTTTCCTTTGTTTTAAGGGTTAAATGTTTTACGGGTTAAATTTTTGTGTAATTCCAACCATCCTGTAATCTTAATACCAGTCTATCTAACGCTGTGAAATGAGAATTTGCTGCAGGAACTAATTGAATCTCAACACCTTCTTTTTCAAGTCTCGAAATCGCCCGAGCACATGCATAAAATACAACTTTATTTTCAGCTAGCATTTCGATTTCTTTGGCAAATGGCGTGATATCACTACGCAATAAATTAAGGCCTTTTTCATTAGCGATTATTTCTACCTTGCCCGAAGATTCAGCGAGCAACTGGTTTGCGCGCTCTAAAACATCAAGCATATGTTGTCGGTCACCACTAACAACATGGAGAATATGGTTTTCAGAATTTGGGCTCGATGTGACTGAGCTTATTTCTATCTGATTTGATTGATCGTATTGTTGATGCGAATATAAACCTAACCCTAGGCCAACAAATATCAAAGCACTGGCCGCTATAGAGCGGGCAAAAGATGACCAACGTGTTTGAGCAACTCTTTTTACGCGTTTAGGAGAAGGAACCTCATCATATGCCACAGAAACGAGTTCTTTTAGTTTCCTTTGTACACAGAGACGGCGGTCAATTTCTGTTGAATTAACAGATTCATCCAGCAGTTGGCTTCGTTCTTCAGAGTCAAGTTCTCCATCTATAAAGGCATTAAGCTGCTCATCAGAATAATCTTTATCTTTTTTCATTTGATTCTCTTTAACTTTATTGATTGCGCTGCATTTAAATTAGGTTTCATTTCAATCAGTATTTCACGAAGTGCTTGACGTCCCCGACACAAACGACTCATCACTGTTCCTACCGGTATTTCAAGTATCTGAGAGACTGCATTGTAGGCAAATCCTTCCAAATCTACCAAAGTAACAACCTGACGTTGTGCCAGTGGCAACTCGCTCACACCTTTTCTCACTTTATCGACAAGTTGTTGCTTTTGTGCAATTCGTTGAGGTGTTTTTCCCTCAACTTCAACAAGTTCTTCGTCTGTTACAAAATCTCGTTTTGCACGATGATAGTCCGTTAAGCAATTAGCTAATATTCTAAATAACCAAGACTGGGCTGCTGACATATCACGTATTTGTTTGTGATTGCCAAGAGCTTTACAGATTGTTTGCTGTACCAAGTCATCTGCAAGATAAGGATCATGAGTCCACGCATACGCCATTCGATAGAGACGTTCTCTACTGTTACAAACGAGATGTTTAAATTCACCTCTTTGACTAATGAATAACTTTTTTAGCATTATTGTTGTCCACTTAGAATTGGTCATTAAGTCCACACTACCCCTGTAAGACGTGATAAGGATTGAATTTATTCCACAAATAAAGCTCTTTTTTATTGTAGTTCAATCAGTCATGACGAAACAAGTCATTCGCAGACAATAGGATTTTTTGCTATGTCATTGATATCAATATGTTTTTGTCCATATATTCAAGCCTAAATATAAAATCATTAGAATTAATTTAAACAAATTTAATTTTTTATGGATTATTTTTGCACTGTGTTACGTCTTATTAATTGAAGCTACTGATTAAAGACATAAAAATAATTGTAGTTTTACACACAACCTTTCATAGGTTTTATTTATATAAGGAGATAGAAGTATGAAAATTAACCACTGGAAAGCTTTGGGGCGTGCGCTATTGATAAGCTATATCAGCATTATGTCTACAGCTTTAATTGCAGCTGAAGGCAAACCATTTGCTCAACATAAGTTTGTTCTCCAAATCAGTGATATGGATCCATCAAAACAAACATTAGTACTCAACGTTGCTGGCAATATTTTAAAGGCTTATGGACAAGATAATGCTGAAGTTGAAATTGTTGCTTTTGGTCCCGGACTAAGATTACTGTTCCAAGACAATAACAATAGCAGTCGCATTGACGTTTTATCTGAAAACACTGTTCGCTTTTTTGCCTGTGAAAACACCATTGCCAACATGTCTAGAATTATTGGTGAACCGCTAAAACTTAATAGCCATGCAAAATCTGGTTCGGGTGGAATCGTTCGAATTAAAGAACTTGTTGATCAAGGTTACTTGCTCGTTAAACCTTAATAATTATAAAAATCACGACCTATATAATAGGTTGCAAAAGGGGTAGTTATGAATAATTTAAAAATGAAAAAACATCTTTTGTGTTTATCAGCGAGTATTGGATTAACCATGCTTGGCTCTACTGCAATGGGTGCAAACTGGTTACAATTACAGGGTACTGAACCTCAGGGTGCTGAGCAATTGGCAAAGGTTTGGGGCTTTGTGCAGGTCCAATATCAGGATGATTCAAGTACAGCAAATCCTGGAGGGCTATTTGTACCACCAAAACTAATTGGTCCTAACTTAGATTCACAATCTGCATTTAATGTTAACCGCGCGAGAATTGGTGTACGAGGTGTAGCAATGCCTCTTGATCAGAAAATCAATTATTTCCTCTTGTTAGAAATGGGAAATAATGGAATAACTGCTCCTGAGAATTCTGTTGCAAAAGCTACGGATGCAAGTGTGACTTTTAATCATCTTGATGGCATGAGATTTAGACTCGGTCTTTTCAAAACTCCTGGTTTTGAAGAAGGTCTTCAAGCCATTCATGTTTTTGATTACATTAACTTCACTTGGGTCGCCAACCAAATGATGCTTGAGCGTTTTCCTAATGCTAATTACACTGGGAATAGTGCTCCCCAACTTTCACCTCCAGAATCAGCTCTCAACGGATTTAATCGGAGTGTTGGAGCATTTCGTGACGTTGGTGTTCAGGTCTTTGACTGGTTTAAAGTCGGTGACGGCTGGGAAGTTTCTTATGCCGCAATGGTAGGAAATGGTAACGGTCTTAATTTTTCTGATAATGACGATAATAAAGACACCTACTTCTACCTATCTGCTGAAAAGCCCTATGGTGGCAAGGGCGGTCGTCGACAGGGTCTTAAATTCTTCGCCTGGACACAAAATGGTGTAAGAACAGCTGACCTAACCAATGATGACACCTTTAACACCGTTGAATATGATCGAGATCGTTCTGGTTTTGGTGCCAAGTATTTGAGAAATGGCATTCGAGTTTCTGCTGAGTACTTGACAGGAAAAGGAATGATTTTCCAAGGACCTCATAATTCAAGCTTTGGCATTGGTCCTGGTCAAGGCAATCCTGCCTCCCCCGCTGGTAGCGGCGCATTTGCCGAAGCAACGGGTTACTATGTAGAAGGTGGCTATCGCTTTCCTGGTACCAAATGGGAAATCGACCTGCGCTATGATCAATATAATCGCTTAGAAGACGATAGGTTTGAGATTGAATACTCAAGAACAACTTTAGGAGTTCAGTATTTCTTCAATCCTAGAGTTCGGTTTGCATTAAACTATGAAATGCGTGATGCTGATGCTATTAACTTCCCTGCTATTGGAGCTGGTCCTACTGCCGGTCCAAATAATAATGTTGGAGGCATAGACAATCGTATTGCTCTGCAAGTTACTGCAATTTGGTCACAGTAATTTTGGCTAGAGAAAGAAAACAGTATAAACTACACCTGAAACCCTTTTAGGTGTAGTTTATTTTATTCCACTGGAAATTATTATGACGCTTACGAAATCTTCCGCAGTACTATTATTTTTAGCTCAGTTCATTTTTTTTACTTATGACAATACAGTTTCCGCTAGTGAGGAAAAACCCTTCGCTGAAGCCCATCTCATATTGCAACTAAGCGATGCTGACCCACAATCACAATCTGCAGTACTGAGCATTGCCAATAACCTAATCAAGCATTATGGTGGCCCTGAATTTATTGATATTGAGATTGTAACCTTTGGACCAGGCTTAAAACTCCTCTATGCGGACAATCCTAATGCAGAGCGTATATCGAGTCTACTCGCTAATGATGTACGCTTTATCGCCTGTCAAAATACCATCAACACCATCGCTCGTAAATCCGGTAAATCTCCAGACATTATCAAAACAGCCATTACTGTACCCGCAGGCGTAGCTCATATCATTACACGCTCTACAGAGGGCTATGTAGTTGTACGTCCCTGAACATTTTATTTACGGTATCCCCTGACTTTGAGATAATTAATGGACAAACAAGCAATATCAGCACTAATCAATTCCCAGAAAGAACAATTCGCACTGGATCAAAAATTTTACACTGATGCGAATATCTACGAACGCGATATCACTGAAATTTTTTTGAAGTCTTGGTTATATGCCGGCCACATCAGTGAAATACCCAATTCAGGAGACTGGTTTTTATTCGAACTTGATGGCGAGTCTGTAATCATCATTCGTAGCAAAGATGACTCTATTCATGCCCTTCTCAATGTTTGTCGACATCGCGGCTCTAAAATCTGTCTGCAACAAAAAGGCTGTGATCAAATACTCGTATGCCCTTATCATGCATGGGGATATGGAACTGACGGCAATTTACTCGCCGCACCACATATGGGTGAAAACTTTGATAAATCAGCGATGGGATTAAAAAAGATTCATCTAGAAATACTAGATGGTCTGATATACATCAATTTTGCAGAACAACCCTCCTCTTTTTCACCCATTCAAACTGCAATGAGTGATTGCCTTGAACCCTATGATTTAACAAATGCAAAGGTTGCGCATCGAAAGTCCTATTTAATTAATGGTAATTGGAAACTATCGGTCGAAAATTACACCGAATGTTACCACTGTGCGCCATCTCACCCCGAGTATAGTCGCGGTCATAGTCTTGCTAAACCTAACGCCCGCTCGACCGATTTGATGAAAGAGGTGTTAATAAAATCGACACAATGTGGCTTAAAGAATAATTTTCTTGATCGCTATTTTCAAAACGCTGAAGGCTTTGGAGCGGACTATGGTTATGAACGATACCCAATGTGGCGCGGACATGTTACCGGTAGTGAAGATGGCCAAGGAGTCGCGCCATTGATGGGTAGCATTAGTGGCTACGATGGTGGCACCACTGATTTCCAAATTGGTCCTGTTTGCTTCGCATTAGCCTATTGTGATTATATTGTAATCTATCGGTTTACTCCCATATCACTCACGCAATCTGAGTGCGACATTACTTGGTTGGTCAATGGAGATGCTGTGGAAGGAAAAGATTACGATCTCAAACGTCTAATCTGGCTGTGGGATGTCACAACCATTGCTGATAAACGAATCATAGAGTCAAATGCTTTAGGGGTTAATTCTCGTTTTTATGAGCCTGGCCCCCTTTCGACAATGGAATATTTTACTTGGACATTTTTATCTTGGTATATAGAAGCAATTAAGCCTGACTAAACATTAATTTTAACGATCTATTCTAATGACTAATATTCATTCACCATCAAATTCGGTCAATGAGAATACTTTATAGCCTTTCTCGATGAGTTTTTGCTCCCCGCCTAAGTCCGGAAGATTGACGATGACCGCTATTTCAGTAATGACAGCGCCGAGTTTTTCAATGAGTGCAGCCGCGGCAAGTGTTGTGCCGCCTGTAGCCAAAAGGTCATCAACCAGAAGTACTCGTGCACCTTTTTCTAAAGCATCTTCATGAATTTCAACAGTATCGGTACCGTATTCGAGATCATATTCTTGTTTGATAACAGTATAGGGCAACTTGCCAGGTTTACGTATTGGAACAAAGCCCTTACCAAGTGTATAAGACAAGGCGCCACCAATAATAAAGCCTCGAGCTTCAATACCAATGATGACATCAAAATCATCATTCATAGCAACATAGCGTTGCGTCATATTATCGATGACCAGTCTAAAACCAACAGGATCTTTAATCAGTGTTGTGATATCTCTAAATAAAATACCTTTTTTGGGATAGTCAGGAATTGTTCTTATTTTTGATTTAATTGGCATTACCACTCCTAGGGATCAGACTCTCAAAATTCAGACAGAATTATATACTAGTCTAATACCCAGATACTAAAGTTTTATTGGACTTATAAAACTTTCAGGTTTTATCGTTAACACTGAACAATCAATATGATTGAGTATGGTCTCAGCAGTGTTACCAATGATATAACCTACAATTCCAGTTCGTCCAACGGTTCCCATGACCACAAGATCAGAAGCTAGTGAGCTGGTAAGTTGTGGAACAATTACACCAGCATCACCTTTGAGCAAATGGAGTTCTGGATTAATGTATGAAGAACTCTCTTTATCAAACCCCTCTATGCTTTTATTTACAAGTTCCGTTAACCAAGATTTCCTTTCATCTTCAACTTTCTTGATCATTGAATCGACCTCATCATCACTATTTTGGAGACGACTCGATCTTAGAAGGCTTTCATATTCAAATTGCCAAGCATGGACGATATGAAGATTACTAAATTCAGCCATAGCCAGTGATAATGCCATACTCAGCATCTGTAGATTGAGCTTTTCATTCTCTGGATTATTAGGATCATAATCCAGTGCCACCAGTATTTCTTTATAGCCGGAGCGCTCATCTTCTTGAGATTTAATTAACCAAACAGGACAAGGGCATTTACGCAATAATTTGATGTCGGTGCTTTCAAACATAGATTCTATAAGAGTTTCTCTATGATCAATCGCCTTTATTAACAAATCCCTTTTGAAGGCGATAACTTCGTGAATAATGTCGATGAAAGCTTTACCGGTGAATATTTTAATTTCAATCTCTAGTTTACTGACATCTTCACTATCAACTAGTTGTTGAATTAATTCTCGTCGTTCCGAGACCACAATGTCGATAATATTGGTCGCTCCAAAATGTTCACCATGAATATCACTTAAATTTTCGATGACACTCACCACAGTCAATTTAGCCTGATTATTCTTAGCTAATTTAACCGCTCGACCAAATGCTTCAACTTCATGAGTTCCAGCACCTGAAACATATAAAATATTAGAAAATCTTTTCATAAAACACTCCAAACATTGCTATATAACTATTATAGTATCATTTATAGTTTTTAGAGTTGTTGATATCTGTCAATAAGTAAACTTTTATAATGGGGCATTAACGATATGGATTTTGAATGGGTTGCAATTGCTCTGACTGACGTTACATGGATATCATTAGCCTTTGTCTTAGGCTTTCTTGCAAAACAAATCAATTTACCACCCTTGGTTGGATTTTTAGCCACTGGATTTGTACTTAATTATCTGGGTATTGTCAGTGGTAATTCACTTCAAAAGCTCGCAGATTTGGGTATCACCCTTTTATTATTTTCTGTTGGATTAAAACTTAATCTCAAATTATTAATCAAACCTCAGGTATGGTCAGTCACTCTGTTACATATTGTCTTGGTAATTATTCTCTTTGGCGGGGCTATTTTTGGCTTGAGTTTATTGAATCTACCTTTATTTAGTCAACTTGATTTCAAATTAGCCATAATGCTTGCCTTTGCATTGAGCTTCTCTAGTACTGTTTTTGTTATTAAATCACTCGAAGCAAAGGGTGAGCTCAGCTCTCTACATGGACAAATTGCAGTTGGCATTCTTGTGATGCAAGATCTAGCTGCCGTTGCTTTCTTGGCAATATCGACCGGTAAAGTCCCCAGTTATTGGGCACTGCTATTATTCCTACTCATACTATTGAAACCTCTGTTACATAAATTACTCACCAAAGCTGGTCATGGTGAACTGCTTATTCTTTATGCGCTGGTACTGGCTCTTGGGGGTGCAGAGCTCTTTGAATTGGGAGGAGTCAAGGATGATCTTGGAGCACTTATTATGGGTATCTTAATTTCATCGCATCCAAAGGCTAAAGAGATGGCCAAATCGATGTTAAGTTTCAAAGATTTATTCCTCGTTGGATTTTTTCTAAATATAGGTATATCAGGTTCACTCACTGCTGATGTCTTTATTATTGGGCTATTATTAGTACCCTTTGTATTCATCAAGTCTGCAATGTTCTTTGCACTGATGACACGTTTTAAACTTAGAGCTAGAACTTCACTACTTTCAAGTATTTTGCTGAGTAACTATAGTGAATTTGGCCTGATTGTCGTTGCTATAGGTGTTGCCAATAATTGGCTCGCAGGTGAGTGGCTTGTCATCCTTGCTATCGCAGTATCACTATCTTTCATCATAGGTTCAGTGCTCAATACAATTGATAATAAACTTTATAATCAATACAAACCCTTCTGGTTAAAGTTTCAAACTAAAATCAGGCTGACCGATGACAATATGATCTGCCTAAACAATGAGTCTATTGCCATATTTGGAATGGGTAGAGTCGGTACAGGCGCTTATGACAAGATGAGAGAAAGTTATGGTGAAGCTGTAGTCGGTATAGATTTTGATATCGACACAGTTAAAATGCATCAGGATAAAAATCGTAAAGTGATTTATGGCGATCCTAGTGATACTGATTTTTGGGAAAAGGTCGATAACAATCATAGCATTGAGCTACTCATGCTCGCCTTACCAAAATTGGCTGCAAATATTGACGTGCTTGAACAGTTGAAGGAAATTGGCTTCAGAGGGAAGATTACAACCGTCGCACAGTATCCCGATGAAGTTCCAATTCTAAAGGAGTCTGGAGCAGCAGAAGTTTTTGACGTCTATTCTGAAGCCGGAATTGGCTTCGCAGAACATATCAAAGGCTCCATAATGGCCGATAGCAACCGAACTTAATCACAGTTGGTGCATTAGGTTCATCAATTAATAGCGTAACGAACTCAGCTTCACATCAGCATCTTTCCAAGCATTGCCAAGCCTCTCTTTAATCAGTTTTGCAACACTATTATCAGCTTCGTCTTCAGGAATTGTGGCAAGGAGCCATAATAGGTTCCTTTTTGCTATTCACACTAATACTGATGGTTTTCATATTCGATTTTCAACATAAATCATCATTTTTTATAACTATATGCTATAACAATCGCCATTAATTTTATTTTAGTTCCGTTATAATATATAAAGGAATACCAATTAACATTAGAAACAGTCTCGAAATCGGAGCTAAAACAATGAAAATGCAAGCAATGTTAGAGGATTTAGGCCTTAAACAATCGGCCCCTCAACATGAAATTTTAAATTCAATTAGAGAAAAACAACAACACCTGGAATATCTTATCCTTGCAATTGATGACCCAAAGGTGCGTCAAGAATATTTACATGAAATTAGTTTATTATCAAAACTGACAAATCATTTAAAAGAATCTAAACAGTCTACGCAAAATAATAATCTAAAAAATGTGCATTTGTTGCCCGTCGAAAATACACAATTGAATTCAACTGTTTCTACTAGGTCCAGTAGCCGTGCTTCAATTATCGCAAGTATGTCTGGCAAGTCTGTTGAGGTAGATGTTAATACTCAAGAAACTATTCAAGCAGAATCAAATAAACCAGTAGATGTCGCTCTTGTTGCAGAAAAACGTCCTAGTAGTACCAACACACCCAAAGCAAATATACCTAGGTCCCCAACACTTACAATCGTTACCGCATTAGTTATTGTTTCAATCATAGCAGTAGCCTTATTAATCGATAATGGAAAAATCGCATTGTCGAACAGTGATGAAGTTGCATTTGAAATTGCCACTGTTGAAAAAATTCGAGGCGAAATAAACTCATACCAATCAAGGCTGGAAAAAGCTCAATTACTACAAAATTCAAATTCTGTTGTAAACATTGCAATAAATAAAATTAATAATAAAATCAGCAATACAATTTTTAACACTAATCAGTTCAGCGAAATGGATGGTGAAATTAGCATGGGTGAAAGCTTTCTGAAACAAGAAAAGTTCTCTCAAGCAACGACCATACTAACTTCCGTGAAAGACAGCTATCGATCACTTTGGTCGCAATATTCTTCTTCACAAGAAGCGATTACTTCAATTCAATCAATTCTAAAATCGAATGATAATTGGCAAACGTTAAAAAGGCTTCATACACTTAAGACACCATTTGAAATTAATCTAGCAAATACAGCA
>JAUUZN010000121.1 GCA_030589945.1 Gammaproteobacteria bacterium
ACTGACAAGGCATGGATTAATGAAGGGGATGATAAAAGAAGAATTACCGGCTATACCCTCGTTAATACACTTGCGAATGTAATTGAAACATTGCTAGATAAGCCCGGTGGCTTTCTTGGAAATGATGTCACGCCGCCAAGCTTATTCATGGATAACATGCCAGCGTTTGAATATGGTGTACTTATTCAATCTCGAGATCTCACACGTAGTCTGCGAAAGGAATTCTCGCGTTCTCAGTCTCAATCGATGGAACAGGTTGATCTTAAAATTGCTGAACCCAAGCTGCATATTGCTCATGGAAGTTGGGCGCTTCCTAGTGCCGAAGGTGAATATTCTGATGCAGTGGTAGCTTTAAGAAAATATTTGTCAAAATTAGCCGATCCGAACGAACCTAATTCTCAGTTTTACGCCAGAGCTGATAACTTACGTGAGTGGCTCGGAGAAGTGTCTAACCGTTTGGGTTCATATTCTCAGCGATTAACAGCCAGTGTCGGTCAAGAGCGAATTGATACCGATTTGGCTGGAGATCCAAGTGCATCTAAATCAACAGCAACGCGCTCTGATATCATCGTTAAAACGCCCTGGCTTAAAATTGATGATATTTACTACGAAGCTCGTGGTGCGAGTTGGGCGCTTGCTCAATTCTTAAAGGCTGTTGAAGTTGATTTTGCCGATGTACTCGCCAAGAAAAACGCACAAACCAGCTTAAAACAAATCATCCGCGAGCTTGAAGCAACCCAAGAAACCATTTGGAGTCCGATGATCCTCAACGGTAGTGGATTTGGATTTGTTGCAAATCACTCCTTGGTCATGGCATCCTATATCTCAAGAGCGAATGCAGGTCTCATAGATTTAAGAGAGCTACTCTCCCAGGGTTAATAAAATAATTTATTAGCCATTTAAACCTTTTTTCACTTCCCTGCGTCTTATTCTGTAGTTAGATAAATAAAGTAGACAAGATAAGTAGGCTTTGGTGAATAAAACACTCAGCAAACAGACTAAATTGGTAAACACTTTGGCAAGTAGCGATCGTAATGATGAAATACTGTTAATTACCCGTGTCAAACAAAATGACATTGAGGCATTCGAGCAGCTCTATCGATTACATTCTGCACGTGTTTATGCACTTTGCTTGCGCTTATCTGGTAATAGAGCCATCGCGGAGGAATATTCTCAAGAAGCATTCATTCGAGCTTGGCAAAAAATACGATTGTTTAGAGGTGAAAGCTCCTTCTCAAGTTGGCTCTATCGACTCACTACGAATGTAGTGTTAAGTCAGCTTAGAAAAAAACAACTCTTACAAACCAGTATAGATGACGTTAGTAAGAGTCAGAATCCAACAACTAACCAATTGGATACTGGAAAAATAATGGACATGGAACAGGCGATCAGAAAATTACCCGATGGAGCACGAACAATTTTTGTTCTCCACGATATTGAAGGGTATCAGCACAATGAAATTTCTGAGATGACAGGTCTGGCCATTGGAACATCTAAAACGCAACTACATCGAGCGAGGAAACTCCTAAAGGGGTGGCTATAATGAACATCAAAGATAACTCTAGAAATCAACCAACAGATTTGGCTGAACATGCAATTATTAATAGAGCTCACAAACTCACATCTGAGATTGAACCAGAAACTGATTTGTGGCCAGCAATAGTAGACGCAATCAGAGAACTGCCACAGGAAGATGTCAATCATGGGACGCAAAACAGCTGGATGCCAATGGCGCTTGCAGCAAGCATTTTAATTGCTGTCGGCTCTCTTGGATTTATCGGTTATACCAATTATTCCGTGCAACAAAGTGTTGCTCCATTGGCGGACAATCAATCTACCATCGACCTTATCGAGCAGCCATATCAAACCGCTAAAGCCAGTTATATGACAGCAATTGCAGTTAATGATAATGCAATGAGTCCTGAAGTTCGTGCGGTACTCAAAAAGAACCTAAAAATTATTGATCAGGCAAGTGAAGAAATACGACTCGCTCTGAAAAGCAATCCTAATGATCCATTTTTAACGGATGCGTTATTAATGACGCGTCAGAAAGAAATTCAATTACTCAATCAAGTATCGGCTCAACGACCTGATACGATTTAGGAGAATAACAATGAACGTTAACAATTTAAGCTTAGGCCTTTTTAAGGGGCTCTGTATATCAGCAGTTTTATCAATTACAGCCATCACTCTTGCTGGAGATAAGGTTGATAGCACCTTAGATACATCACCAGATGGAGTTGTAGAAATCCAAAATATTCGGGGCGAAATTAAGGTCGTTGGTTGGGACAAAAATGAGGTCCGTGTTTCTGGCGAACTTGATGACTTAACAGAAGAGTTTATTTTTGAAAAAGATGGCAAGGTAATCCTAGTTAAAATTAAGATGCCACATCGCAATATTAATCGTGGTGATGGGTCCGATTTATTAATTCAGGTTCCCAATGGAAATCAAGTAGACTTTAATGGCATTTCCACAGATGTTGAAATAGATGCTGTTAAAGGCGGTATCGAAGTTCGCTCTGTAAGTGGTGATGTTGAAGTCCAGAACAATTTGGGGGTTCTAATCATTGGTACGGTGAGCGGCGATATTCGTATTTCAGACTCTAAAGGCAAGGCTAAACTTGATTCTGTCAGTGGTGAAATCAAAGCAGACATGGATAGTTCTGACGTCATGGCAAATACTGTATCGGGTGACATTAAATTAACCTTACAAAAGTATAAAAAGTTGGGTGCATCTACGGTTAGTGGAGATATTCGTGTTAGTGGTCAAATGCTCGATTCCGGTAAAGCAAGATTAAATAGTGTCAGTGGTGATCTTCGCATCAATTTTAGTGGTCCAGTAAACGCTCGTGCATCAATTCATGCTGGCCCCGGTGGCGACATTCAAAATGGTCTTTCTTCTGATAAGGTTAAAGACATCTTTCCTAATCAGCAAAAATTGATTATGACACTAGGTGATGGCTCTGGCGCAATTAAAGCCAGTACAGTCAATGGTTCTATTAAACTTAACGGAAATAAATAACACTAATTTATATCAATTGGAAAACTATTTTAAGTATTGAAACGTCATATAAGTATCCTATAGCGCTATATCTTCAACTTAACGTATAGTGGTACTTTTATGACGAAACTCATATACAATTAGACGATATTAATATCGTGGAATAAACCCCATTATTTTATATAAGTAAATTAATTACTAACAATAGTATTTCCAGGATTGGTCTCTGATGACGCAAGAAAGTAGGTTCCATACATTAGTTGAGGAACTCAAAAGAAGAAGAGTTATACGTGTTGCGACACTGTACGTTGTCGCCATGTGGCCAATTATCCAAATTGCCGATATTCTCTCACCGGCACTCAATATTCCTGACACAGCAATGCGTTCTTTACTCATTGTCTTTATTGCAGGTTTTCCCATTGCGCTAATTCTAACTTGGGTGTTCAATCTCACACCCAAAGGCCTCGTTAAAGTTCCTGCAGTGGGTGATAAAAGTGCAACCCTGAGCGAGCAATCTAACGAGCGGCTTATTGGGAAGAATGCTGAGATAATTGTTGTTGGTTCACTCTTGCTGATCGCCATTAGCTTGTTTTTTATTCAAAGCAGTATGGATGAGGCTGAAACTCTTCCAATAATCGATGGCACGTTAAGTAGTGCCATTGAGGAAACAACCATAGAATCAATTGCTGTTCTACCTTTTGTGCCCTTTAGTGATAATAAACAGGACGAATACTTTGCTGATGGATTATCAGAAGAGCTATTAAATGTACTCGCAAAAATAAAAAGTTTACGCGTTGTGGCAAGAACTTCTTCTTTTGCCTACAAAGGTGTAAATCGGAATATTCAAACTGTTGGTAAAGAACTGGGTGTTGATGTAATTTTAGAGGGGAGTGTTCGTAGAAATGATGTGAATAATACGATTCGTGTGACTGCCCAGTTGATTGATGTTAAAACGGGTTCACATCTTTGGTCGGAAACTTACGATCGAAAATTCACTGATATTTTTAAAATTCAGGATGAAATTACCGCTGCCGTTGTTGATGAGTTAAAAATTACTTTGCTTGGGGAAGAGAAACAACAACTGCTGGCTCACGAATCAGCATCGACTGATGCAATGGTAGAACATTCTATGGGACGAACTGAACTCGCAAAGAGAACTGCTGAGTCAATATTAAATGCTAAAAGCCATTTTGAGAATGCTGTGAGAATCGACAATGGATATGCAACGGCATTTGCGAGCTTAGCCGAGGCAGATATTTTGTCCATCAGTTATTCTGGCAAAGAGCGAGATGAAGCTAGGAAAAATGCACAGGAGGCTGTTGATAAAGCTCTTAAGATAGATCCAAAGCTGGGATTGGCATGGGCTGCACAAGGTCTTATTTATTATTCTGATGAAGCAACGCATAAAGATGCGATAACGGCTCTTGAAAAAGCTCTAAAACTCAATCCAAGTTATGCGATGGCAAATATGTGGTACGGCTCTCTTCAGGAGGATGAAGCAAAGAAGATTGAGTATCACGAGAAGGCATTTAGGCTCGATCCTAAGTCCCCAGTGGCTGGTTATAATGTTGCAAACAATCTAATTTTACAGGGTAAGGATGCTGATGCGATGGAGGTCTTTAGCCAGATCATTGACGCCGACCCATACTTTCCAGGCGCCTATATTCTCGTCGCAGAAATCAGTAGCTATGGAGGAAGAATAGATCAATCCATCGTTCAATATAAGAAAGCTTATGAATTAGGTGAGCAAAAGAAAATCGCCAGCACCATTGCTCGATTATACACTCGACTTCTAGATGTGAAAAATGCACGTCACTGGGCATCTATTGCAGCTGTAGACGCCACAGATAAGTTTAAAAAGAATTTGATGTGGCTAGAAGCTGCAATTCTTCTTGCAGAAGATAATATCAAAGAAGCGCGTGATGTTTTGAAAACCATTGCGCAGGTAGAAAAGGAAAGTTGGGGCGATCACTTTAATACATCACGTGCCAATTATTGGTTGGGGGACTCTCCTGCAACAGTTGAACAATTTGAACTTGGTGAAGAAAAACGTAACGAAGAAAATATAGAACGATTTCTTTACAGCAGTGTTGAAGTGTATTTATATGCTTCATATGCCTACAAAGAATTGGAACAGCATGATAAGTCTGATGCTTTGATCAAAATAATTAATGAAAAGCTTGATGCGATTTCCACGTCTGGAGAGAGAGTTTCGGCAACCCATTGGTATCAAAAGGCTCTATTACAAATTATTGAAGGTGACCAAAGAATCGCATTAATAACCATACAAAGAGCAATTGATGAAGGTTGGTCTGAACCATTGACGCTTGCTTATGAACCAATGCTAGAAGAATTAAAATCTGATACTAATTTTAGGGCAATGCTAGCAGGTCTTGAGACCCGAATGAATTTGATGCGCGAACAACTCGCCGTAGAAGAGTCGTTCGCAAATCATTGGAAAGGTTAAATCCAGCAAGTTGATTAAAAGGCGGGTTGATCCGCTGCTTCATTATATCGTTTCACAGAGTCCATGATTTCTTGTTTCGCAGACTCCACATCTTCCCAACCGTCGATCTTAACCCATTTTGATTTTTCGAGATCTTTGTAATGTTCGAAAAAGTGAGTGATCTGATCTTTGAGTAATTGTGAAATTTGTGAGCAATTATCAATCCCACGATATTGGACACAAAGTTTATCAACAGGAACAGCCAAGATTTTTGCATCGGGGCCAGATTCATCGGTCATTTTTAACACACCAATAGGTCTACAAGCGATGACTGAACCCGGGATGATTGGGAAAGGAGTAGGCACTAACACATCAACCGGATCACCGTCTTCAGAGAGGGTATGAGGAACGTAGCCATAATTTGTAGGATAGTGCATACAGGTTGACATGAACCGATCAACAAACATTGCCCCAGATTCTTTATCGACCTCGTATTTTACAGGATCGGAATGTGCTGGAATTTCGATGATGACATTCACTTCATCTGGTATATTATCACCAGGTTTAACGGCATTAAGACTCATAATTGTTCAACTTTACTCTGCGCTAAAAGGGCGCATATTATATAGAATTGAGAGATATTTTCATAACGTTAGATTAATAAATGAACTAATAATTGAAAAACCAAATGAAAACAAAGAGTTATATTGATAATGTGAGCAAAATTAATTGTAACTATACAATTCAGTACTTGTTGTTTAAACTGCTTTACTGAATTCGCGAGATGGCTTAGACCATCTCTTATCTTTCCCCATCAATTAAGTGAGACTCAAAAATGTTAGAAATGCTTTATTTGCCACCGGTATTAGGTGTTGCAGGACTCGTTGTTGCTTTTATTATCTATGGGATTGTTGTTAAGTATCCTGCAGGTGAAGAGAAGGTTACCAAAATTGGTGATGCCATTCATTCTGGTGCTATGGTTTTCATGGCAAGAGAATACAAGATGCTTGGGATGTTTGCAGGGGTTTTGCTTATAGCGATTTATTTCTCTCCCCTTGGACAAAATACCGCTTTGGCATTCTTAGCGGGGGCGATAACGTCATCGCTTGCCGGTTATATTGGAATGTTCACAGCAACAAAAGCCAATGTGCGAACAACTACAGCAGCTCATAATGAAGGTTCTTCAACGGCTCTTACCATCGCCTTTTTTGGTGGCTCGGTAATGGGTTTATGTGTTGCTTCTCTAGGTCTTCTTGGTTTAGGTGGTTTATATTACTTTTTCGGTAATGACCCTGCGACCGCCCATACTATCCATGGTTTCGGTATGGGAGCATCAACAGTAGCATTATTTTCAAGAGTCGGCGGCGGCATTTTTACAAAGAGTGCTGATGTCGGTGCAGATCTGGTTGGTAAATTAGAAGCTGGAATTCCTGAAGATGATCCACGTAACCCTGGTGTAATAGCAGATAACGTTGGTGATAACGTTGGTGATGTTGCGGGAATGGGCTCTGATATCTTTGAATCCTACTGTGGAGCAATGATTGCTTGTTTAGCCATTGCATCAACAATGAACGCTTCAGACTTAGGATCGCAAAGCGGCTTAATGGCATTGCCACTAGGTCTCGCTTCAGTAGGTTTAATTTGCTCAGTCATTGGTATCATTGTTGTTAAAATGATGTCCAGCAGTAGCCCAGAAGTTGCTCTGCGAGCTGGCACCATTGGTGCAGCAGTACTTTTTGTAGCGGTAGCCTATGCATTTATCCAAAGTGAAGGTATCAGTCTTAATATTTGGTATGCCGTTTTGTCTGGCGCTGTTGGTGGCATCATCATCGGTTTGATCACTGAGTATTATACTTCAGCTGAACCCATTCGAAAAATTGCTAGATCAGGTGAAACTGGTGCAGCGACAGTGATGATTACTGGTTTATCAGTAGGCATGCAGTCTGTTGTTCTTCCAGTACTGACTATTTGTGGAATTATATTTGTCTCTACAACCTATGCAGGTCTTTACGGTGTAGGAATTGCGGCAGTAGGAATGTTAGCGACCGTTGGCATAACCATGGCGATTGATGCATATGGTCCCGTTGCTGACAATGCTGGTGGTATTGCTGAAATGGCTGGTCTTGGTAAAGAGACTCGTGATATTACAGATTCTCTTGATGAACTAGGAAATACCACTGCTGCTATTGGTAAAGGTTTTGCGATTGGCGCTGCTGCTTTAGCCGCTCTTGCCATCATTGCTGCTTTCATTGAAGTGATGAAAGTGAATAACCCCGGATTTAGTCTACAACTTGATAACCCAATGGTACTCATTGGTATGTTCATTGGTGGTATGTTGCCGTTTCTTATTGCATCAATCACGATGACTGCGGTCGGTGATGCTGCCTTTGAAATGATTCATGAGATTCGACGTCAGTTTAAAGAAATTCCTGGATTACTTGAGGGTACTGCTGAGCCAGACACTGAAAAATGTGTGGATATCGCAACCAGTGCAGCCTTAAAGAAAATGATACTACCAGGTGTTATCGCTGTTGGCTCTCCGGCCGTTGTTGGTTTTGGTCTTGGCGCTGAGTCTTTAGGTGGCATGTTAGGCGGAGCATTAATATGCTGTGTACTTATGGCACTTATGATGGCGAACGCTGGTGGTGCTTGGGACAACGCTAAGAAGTACGTTGAGAAAGGTAACCTTGGTGGTAAAGGATCAGACACACACGCAGCAGTTGTTGTTGGTGATACAGTTGGCGACCCATTCAAAGATACTTCAGGTCCATCAATGAATATCTTAATTAACGTAATGGCAATAGTAAGCTTGGTAATTGCTCCCTTACTTTAATTACAGCTAACATTAGATAATAAAAAAACGGGTGCAAGTCACCCGTTTTTTTATTGGTGCCTGACACCAGTGCCTGACACCAGTGCCTGACACCAGTGCCTGACACCAGTGCCTGACACCAG
>JAUUZN010000064.1 GCA_030589945.1 Gammaproteobacteria bacterium
ATACGGCCACACAGGTACTGCGTATCGATGGAAAATATTTTGCTGTTGATAATGGAGTCTGGTTTGTCGCTGTGACTCCAACTGGACCTTGGAAAGTTGCAGATAAAATCCCAGAACAAGAAATTGCAAAAATCCCTCCAAGTTCACCCATGTACAACACTAAATATGTTCATGTGTATCACTCTACTCCAGAGGTCGTTTACGTCGGGTATACGTCGGGTTATATGTGGTCCTATCCATATTATGGTGTCCCTGTTTATGGAACGGGCTGGTACTACCCACCCTATTATTATGGCGGAATTTATTATCCGAGACCTTACACATTTGGATTGAATGTTGGTTACAACCCCTATACAGGTTGGACCTATGGAATGAGTTGGAGCAATGGGTTTTTATCCATTGGCGTATCATGGGGCGGTTATTACGGTGGTGGACATTATGGAGGATATTATGGTGGTCACTATCATGGCGGGTACCATGGTCCCATCATCATTAATAATGGCAATATCAATATTGGTAATAATATCAATGCTGGAAATCGCGACAAGATTGCCGATAAATTATCGAATAATCCAAAATTCAATCGTGACAAGATCAAAAATAATGATGTTTATAAACGCGCTGAAAATGCAGTTAGAAATGCCGATCGTGATGCGCTGAATAGTCGCTTGACTAAGGCTCGGGAATCCAGTGGCAGACGAAATAATGTCTACTCAGATCGTGATGGTAATGTTGTACGTCGCGTTGATGACAAATGGCAGAACCGTAGTAACGGTCAGTGGAAAAATGATCAGAGGTTGAATAAGTTCGATAAAGATATTATTAACAAGGCACAGAGTAAAAGAGGTCAATTTTCTGGGAGCACCGGAAAGAATCGATCTACAAATTCTAGAAGCAACAATTTAAATCGAGATTTCAAAGCACGACAATCTGGACGTACACGCCAGACGAGAAGCAGTACACCTCGTCGCAGGAGTAGGTAAAGGCTATGGAGTTAGGATTTACAGTTCAATTTGTCAAAATGTTCCTTGTAGGACTGCTTTATGCTGGGCCAGTATTGATATTTTTGATTATCGTTATTATTGCACTCGGTAGTATGATTGGTAAAAGGGAAGGGTGGTCAAGAACCGATACTCTTTACTATTCATTTATTACTGCTACTACAGTTGGTTATGGCGATTTTAGACCAACCCATAAAGCGTCTAAAATGATTGCCATCGCCATTGCATTTGTTGGACTGTTACTGACAGGAATATTTGTTGCATTAGGCGTTAAAGCTGCGAGCGTAGCTTTTCAAACGCTTTATCAGATAGCACCCATGTCATAGGAACATGACATTTTCATAAAGTAATATTCAGTGATTTGATGTAATATTAAAGTGAATTTAGAACCCTGTATTTAGAATTTGAATTTTTTAAAACTGAAAGATATATAAATTAGTAGGAAACCAATATGTTTTTAGATTATTTTGCACTCGTCCTTGTCGTTTTTGTAACGCTTGTCATATTTTATGGAATCATTGTGATACATGATATTCCTTATGAAATAGCAGTTCATAGAAATCATCCTCATCAGGATGCATTGCATGTGGCTGGTTGGGTTAGCTTATTCACATTACACGTTATTTGGCCATTTTTGTGGATTTGGGCAACCATCTATAAAGAAGGTGTGGGTTGGGGCTTTAAAGATAGCTCAAAATCAGACCCACCTGATAACTCAGACTTATCGAATGAAGTTGCTCAGTTACGCACTGAACTGGATGCTCTTAAATTACAATTATCAGCTCCTACAGTGGATATAGTTGAATCAGACGAAATTCTTGATAACGACGAGAAGGGAGAATAATCATGGATATACTAATACTCCTAACTTATACCGCTATCTGTACCGTCATATTCAAAGTATTTAAGATTCCATTGAATAAATGGTCTGTACCAACCGCTGCCCTTGGAGGGGTGGTTATTTTAGGTGCAATTATTTTCACCATGAACTATAACCATCCTTATGCAAAATATGCTAAGGAAGTATTTATTACCATTCCTATCGTGCCTCAGGTTACTGGGACTGTAGCGACTGTTGATGTTGTACCGAACCAATTGGTTAAAAAAGGTGATTTGTTATTTACGTTAGAAAATGAATCCCAAAACATTGCTCTCAATAAAGCTGAAGCAGCTCTTGCTGAATCAAAAAATGCTGTTTTGCAGAAAGATCAATCTCTGACAACAGCCATTGCAAAAGTTGCAAAATTAACTGCTGATCGTGATCGTACACGAACCACTTATCTACGTTTTAAAGAAGGCCATGAAAAGGGAGGCGTTAACTCTCCATTTTCACAGCAACAGGTTGATAACCGGAAACAACTTCTTGAGGCATCAGAGGCCTCATTGTTAGCAGCATCATCTGAAGCGCAGCGTATACGATTGATTACTGAGTCAAAAATACTGGGTGAAAATACTCAGGTTGCGCAGCTTCAGGCAGTTCGCGACAAGGCTGCGCTTGATTATGAGCGTACTTTTATACGAGCCCCAATGGATGGCACGCCAACTCAAGTCACCGTTCGACCTGGCATCAGAGCGGCATCATTTCCTCTTAGCCCTGTGATGACGTTTATTCCAAAAGAAAAACGACGTATTGCTGGACTATTCTGGCAAAATTCTCTGCTGAGACTTGAAAAGGGCCTAGAGGCAGAAGTGCTTTTAGATGCTGTACCAGGTCATATATTTAAAGGTAAAATTGTCGAAATTATTCCTGCAATGGCAGAAGGCCAAGTATCCGCATCAGGTGCACTGATATCTGCAAAGGTGATTGGGCAACACGGATTCGCAATTGCTATTATTGAACTTGAAGAAGATTTGGATGATTATAATCTTCCGCTCGGAGTTCAAGGTCAGGCTGTTGCTATTAATCATTTACATGATCCCATGCATGTATCTCTTGTAAGAAGAATATTACTGAGAATGATGGGTTGGTTGAAGTATATTTATCCTATTAAGTGATAGCAGATGATAAATTGGAAAAGGATATATAGAGAGGCTTGCAGCCTCTCTTTTTTATTTTAATTATGGAAGATTTAGAAGTAAATGAACGTATGGTTCCAAGTAAATATATACAGTTAAAAGTTCGACTAGTCATTCTCAGCCTATTGTTTACAGCCAGTCCACTCCTTGCAGGAAATCAACTCATTGATGCGGTCATGCGTAGTGATTTTATTTTTGATAGAAATGTTTCAAATGTTCCGTTTATTCCTTTAGCCTATGTCAATTTTAATAGTCAAAGTAATCTTGAGTTTAAGGATGAATGTATTGGTGATAATTGTGAATTTGATTTTCAAAGTGTCAGCCAAGGCTTAGCACTGCCTGTTTGGGTTGGAAAACAAAACATGGTTCTTTTGGGAGAAAGTTTTGAATCTAAAAGCCTCAATACAGGTGTAAATTCAATTGACATCAATTCTGCAGGTATCCTTGCTGCTTGGGTATCTCAGCCAAGTGAAAAATGGCAAGCTGGGGCTTTCATATATACTTACAGAGGGATTGGTGAGGATGAGTTAGCAAGGGAATCAAAGGGGAATATTACTGGAGCGGTCGCAAGATACAGACATAGCCCACACTTTCATTCCTATTGGGGAATGGTGCGTTTGGAAGAGTATAACAATGAAATACTTTATCCCTACATAGGATTTGATTGGTACATTGGAAAGGAATGGAGTGTTAGTGGACTCATTCCATGGCCAACGGTTCAGTATGCTCCATCAACTGATAGTATATATAAATTTGGAGCCCTATATTCTGGGGCTGAATGGCTTGTAAATAATAATGACAATGTCTATGCCAATGATTTTGAAAAATGGGATTTTGGAATTGCCTATGAACATCGTTTATGGAATTACCTTTGGGGCGAAATTGCTGTTGGCTATTCAGGATTAGGTAAGTTTTATATTCGATCTGGCACCGATATTGAATTAGATTTGGATATTGAAAATACTCCATTTATAAAGCTTGGTATAAATGTTAGGTTTGAATGAATTAATCTAATATTCTGAAAATTTTAAAATATAACTGTTCTTGAGGAGAGGAAGATGAAATTACTAAATAAAATCAATAGAGTACTTGTTTCGGCAATAGTGCTGGCTAGCATAATTAATCCTGTAATGGCTGAAGGACAAAAGTCATTAGCTTCAACACTGGAAGTTTTTGCATTTCCTCAAAAAGGTCAGGATTCCTCTCAGCAGTCTCAAGATGAAGCTGAATGTTATAATTGGGCTGTAAGCAACAGTGGTAGTGATCCTTTTAATTTACAAAAACAAAAGGTAGCAAATGCAGAGCAAGCCGAGATAGACAAGGCTAGAGCAGCGCAAACAGGTCAAGGAGCAGGTGCTGGAGGTGCAGTACGTGGCGCAGTTGTTGGAGCAGTCATTGGTGAAATTGTCGATGATGATTCCAGTAAAGGAGCTGCTGTTGGCGCAACACTTGGTTTAGTAAAAAACAGACGCAAGGCTAGACGTGCAAAAAAGCAGGCCACCGCACAGGCTGAACAAAATGCTCAATCAGCTGCATCAGCCACAGAAGGACAAATACTGAATTTCAAGAAAGCATTTAGTGTTTGCCTTGAAGCTAAGAGCTATCTGGTTAAGTACTGAGTGCGTCTTTAAAGTAGTTACTTAATATAATCGATGTCATTCTCACACCATTAATATTGCAGGTGTTAATAATTCAATAATAACTAATTTTGACATCCCTTCTATTGTTATTAATAAACTAATGATAGGATTAACAGTAGATCAATAAGAAAATTTGGGTTGACGCATCAGATAATGATAAAAATGTTTCCAAAAATAATAAAAATGGTTTTAATCATACCAGCGCTAGCTACTCTTTTGCTGTTAAACGTCTCTGCCAGTGCCGAGAACAATCCTGATCTTAGCTATCTTAATGCGCAAGAACAAGCGTGGCTCAAAGAACACCCAGTACTTAAGGTTCACAATGAAACTGATTGGGCGCCATTTAATTTCAACGTAAATGGTAAAGCAACAGGTTTTTCAGTCGACTATATGGATCTCATTGCTGAGCGAGCGGGCTTTAAGGCTGATTATATTACGGGCCCTAGCTGGGACGACTTTCTCGGTCTAATGAAAGACCAACAACTCGATATAATGCTCAATATTGTTAAAACACCGGAACGCTCTGAATACTTATCATTTACTTCAATCTATGGTGTGGTTGCGCCAGTCTTAGCTATAAGAGATGGTGATAAGGATGTATTTTCATTAAATGACTTTGGTGATAAAACTCTCTGTTTGCCAAAGGGTTATTCCACTCATGAGTACCTTGCTAGAACTAGACCCGAAATAAAACTATATCCATTAAAAGACTCTCTTTCGTGCCTCAGAGCAATGCAGCGAGGAGAAGTTGATTTAACCATTGAAGGAGATTCAATTCTCTATAGCCTCTTTAAAGAACATAATATTCAAGGTCTAAGAATATCTAAAATTGCAGTCGATGCAGAAATGGCTTCAGAGTTGAGAATAGCTACTAACAAAGAGCAAACCGTTTTAAGAGATATTCTCGAAAAGACGATGCAAGTTCTAGAGGAAAAAAAAGTAACGTTACTACATGGAAAATGGTTGGAGATTAAACAGTCTAAAATTGTAGCTGACGATAAATTAAATTTGAATTTGTTCACTGAAGATGAAAAACAATGGATAAAAGATAATCCTGTGTTGCGAATCGGTAATGAAATAGATTGGGCTCCATTTGATTTTGTTGAAAATAACCAAGCAAAAGGCTATTCAATTGACCTCATTAAATTGATTGGTGAAAAATCTGGAATTAAATTTGATTTTGCTAATGGCTACACATGGTCAGAATTGCTAAGCATGATTAAAGATAAGCAATTGGATATGTTGGCTGCAATATATGAGGTGAAGGGCCGTGAGAGTTATATTCTTTTTTCAGAATCATATGTTGAAAACAGAACAGTATTAGTCGTTCGAAACAAAGACAATATAAAGGTTACTCTCAATGATCTTGCAGGTAAAAATCTTGCGGTTGTTGCAGACGGTAATTATGAAACATTTATTGGTGCTAATTATCCTGATATTAATTTAGTGCAAATTCAAACGATACATCAAGGTATTGAATTTCTACTTGATAAAAGTGTTGATGCTTATATCGGTAGTCGTGCAAGTATTTCTTATACTATCAATAATAATATGATCTATGGTTTAAGTTTGGTGGCTATTCCTGAAGTTGATTTTGCAGAAAATACTGCTGTCAAATTTGGAATTCGAAAAGATTATCCAAAATTACAGAGTATTATTAATAAAACATTATCATCAATTTCTAAAGACGAATACAAACAGCTCATAAACAAATGGCTACCGTCTACCAGTGAACTAGGTGGTGTTAAGGATGTAGATGAAGACAACATCGTTGAGATGATGTTTTATACCGTACTCATAATCCTTTCCCTGATGTTGCTTTTGACCTATTTTAGTAAAAAGATGGCGAGTCGGAACAAGGGTGATTTACAAACGGGCACTCGTCAATTTCGAATAGTTTTATTAGCCTCTTTAGGAGCAGCTGTTGGTATTATATTGCTTTATGGTTGGGTGGAACTTGGAAAAATCAAAACAAAAATTCTTTATGATTTAGATAACAATCTAAAAAATACCTTGGTTACTACTGTTGATCGTCTTAACAATTGGGTTGAACAAGAAGAGTTTTTATTGATTCGTTTGGCGAATGATCCTAATTTAGTAAAAGAAACTGAAAAGTTATTAAAACTTGATATTGATAACAAAACGTTAAGTAATTCTCCAGAGCAATCTAATGTTCGGAAGATTGTTCAGGATAGCCAGCTCTCTCTTAGTGAAGGTTTTTTTATTATCAATAAAGACGGTATTAGCATTGCGTCTCGTCGAAATAATAATATCGGTTCAAAGAATTTAATTGTTCAGCAAATGCCTGAAAAAATTGATGCTGTTTTCAAAGGCTTATCTGCTTTTATACCACCGATATCATCAGGTCTTTCGAATCAAAATAAAGATATCCATTCTTCACTCTTTATTGCTGTACCCATAAAAAACAAATCAGGTAATGTTATTGCAGCACTGACAAAAAGATTAAATCCAATTGATAAGTTTTCCCAAGTGTTGCAATTTTCTCGAGTTGGAAAATCGGGTGAAACCTATGCATTTAATAACAAAGGAATATTGATATCAGAAAGTCGATTTGAAAATGGGCTCAAAGAAATTGGCTTAATTGACGAAAATCAATCCAGCGTGATGAATGTCGAGATTAGGGACCCGGGTGTCAATTTGTTGGAAACAACACTAACTGAAGGTATCAAAACATTACCTCTAACATTGATGTCTAAAAGCGCTATTAATTCAGCTAAAGATGGTTCGTTACTTGGCGCAAGTACAGAGTCAAAGGTTAAAAGTAATATTGATGGTTATAGAGATTACCGAGGCGTTCCTGTAGTAGGTGCTTGGTTATGGATAGAACACCTCGGTATAGGCCTTGCTAGTGAGATGGATGTTGAAGAAGCTCTATCAACCTATACGAGTATAAAAACGGCTGCAATATCAGTTTTTGTAATTACGATCATTTTCATTATTGGTGGAACATTCTTTGTATTAGTCATGGGTGAACGTACTAATCGAGTAACGAGCCGAGCAAAAAAGCAATTAGAAGATAGAGTCGAAGAGCGCACAAAGGCTTTAAGTGCCTCGGAAGAGGAAAGCCGTTCAATTGTTACTAATGCTTCAGATGGTATTATCACTATCAATGAAGAACAACAAATTATTGCTTTTAATCCTGCAAGTGAAAAGATTTTTGGTTATTCCTCTGACGATATCATAGGGCAACCTATACACCAGTTAATACCAGCGAATCGAAGAGCAGCTCACCCACAAAAAATAGACGAGTTTAAGCATTATCCAGAACCCTCTAAAAACATGAATGTTAGAGATGGCGTAAGAGGAGTTCGTAGTAATGGTGAATCTTTCCCTGCAGAAGTAAGCATCTCCCACTCGATGGTGAACGATAAAACGTATTACACGGCCTTTGTAAAAGATATTACTGAACGTGTTGAGGCAGAAATTGCGATGACTGAAGCAAAGGAGCAGGCTGACCAAGCCAATAAGGCTAAAAGTACGTTTCTTGCAAACATGAGTCATGAACTACGAACACCAATGAACGCTATTATTGGTTATAGCGAAATGTTAATAGAAGACGCTGAAGATGATGAAAATGATGAAATTATTCCCGACCTTTCTAAAATTAATTCAGCCGGTCGACATCTGCTTGAATTGATTAATGATATTTTAGATCTGTCAAAAATTGAAGCGGGTAAAATGGAGTTATTTCTTGAGGATCTTAATCTGAGGGAGCTTATTCAAGAGGTTATTGATACATCAAAACCACTGACCGATAAAAATAACAATAACGTGACACTCAAGTTTGATGACAGTATTGATATTGTTCATGGCGATGCGATGAAGATTAAACAATCTATGTTCAATCTTATATCTAATGCAGCCAAATTTACTGACAATGGTGAAATAAATATCGATGTATCTGCCATTGACTTAAATAACATTAATTTTCTTAGCATTGCAATTTCAGATTCAGGTATTGGAATTCCTGAAAATAAATTAGAAAAAGTATTTGAAGAGTTTTCACAGGCAGATGATTCCACGACGAAAGATTACGGCGGTACAGGACTAGGATTACCCTTGAGTGTAAAGTTTTGTAAAATTATGGGTGGAAATCTGACTCTTGAAAGTGAAGTAGGAATGGGGTCAACCTTCACAATGACCATTCCTGAGCGGGCGGTTAAAGAGAGTGAATCAAATAATGATGCAACTTTATCAGCAATAGTAAACGCTTCAGTTGAGAATATTCAGTCGGTATTAATTATTGATGACGATGAAAACTCTAGAGATATTCTCAAGCGCTATCTAGAAAAAGAAAACTTTAATGTATTGGTAGCTAATGATAGTGACTCAGGTATTCAAATTGCAGAAGAGCATAAACCTGATGTCATTACTCTTGATATCATGATGCCTGGAAAAGATGGTTGGAAGACTCTTCAAACATTAAAAAATAACCATATTACTGAAAATATACCCGTCATTATGGTCTCAATTGTTGCAGACAAGGATACCGCTATCACGCTTGGTGCTGTTGATGCATTAATGAAACCAATTGATAAAAATCTATTGATAAAGGCAATTAATCGTCATTTAGGTGATAAAAAAGAGCAAAACATTTTAATAATTGATGATGAACAGGTTAACCGTGACTTGATTAGTCGTTATCTTGATGATGATAATTTAGGGGTATTCACTGCAGTTAATGGTGCAGAAGGGATAGCCCTTTTAGAAACGGTAAGACCTGATTTAATATTGTTAGATTTAATGATGCCAATCATGGATGGGTTTCAATTTTTAGAAGCCATTCGCCAAAAGGAAGATTTTCGCCAAGTTCCAATTATTGTAATAACATCAAAGTCACTTAGTGGTGATGAATTAAAATTTCTGAATACTCATACGTCAGGAGTTTTACAAAAAGGCGATTTAACAAAGTCTGATCTAAATAATCAATTAAAGATGATTATTAAATAATAATGTTCAAATAAATTGGAGTAGTTCATGAGTAAAGTCTTACTTGTAGAAGATAATGAAATGAACAGAGATATGCTTTCTAGACGCTTAATTCGTAAAGGGCATGAGGTTGTTATGGCTGTTAATGGCCAGATAGGCGTAGATATGGCTTCATCTGAAAATCCCGATATAATATTGCTCGATATGAGTCTACCTGTTATGGACGGATGGACAGCGGCGGGTCATTTAAAATCTAATCCTGAGACGAAAGACATCCCCATCATCGCACTCACTGCACATGCAATGGCAGAGGATAAAGAAAAAGCATTGGCTGCCGGATGTGATGACTATGATACTAAGCCTGTTGAATTTAAGCGTCTACTGGAAAAAATGGCTGCTTTAACTAAATAATGGACATATGAAAGTTGGCTGAGCACTCAGTATTTTATAAAAAACTTGCAGACTTAAGACATGACCTTAAAACTCCCATTGGTCATATACTGGGTTACAGCGAGATGTTGCAAGAAGAGCTTGAAGACAATCCGTGGCAAGAATTTCAAGTTGACTTAATTAACGTTCATAATTCAGGAGAGAAACTTCTAAGTCTGATTGAAGATCATTTAAGCGCATCAAAATCTTCCGTGTCAGAAATCGATATCCCTTCTGTTCAATTTCAATTGCGATTACAACTGAATCATATCACTGGATATTGTGAATTATTACAGGATCTTGCTGAGGATGAATCGAAGGTTGAATTAATCGCTGATCTTCTAAAGATAATTGAAGCTTCAAGTATATTTGCAGATATTGTTGAGGATAAGCTATCAATTAAATATCTCAATGAGGAAAGTGATGACAATCAAGAAACAGGGCAATCTGAGCAATTAAAAACGAGTTTAATCTCAAAAGATGCAATTGATATCCAACTCAATGAATTAGGGGAGGGTGGTGTTATCTTAGTTGTTGATGATAACCCGGTTAATCTGGATCTTCTTTCTAGGCGCTTAAAACGTCAAGGTTATAATCCGGTAACTATTGATTCTGGCGAAAAAGCTCTTGAGTATTTAAAAACGAATAGCGTAGATTTAATTTTACTTGATTTAGTAATGCCAGGTATGGATGGCACCGAAGTTTTAACCTATATTCGTAATAATCCAAAATTACGCAACCTCCCTGTTATTATTCTTTCCGCTCATGACGATATGGATGTCATTGTGAAATGTGTTTTACTGGGTGCTGATGATTATTTGTTTAAACCCTATAATCCAATCTTACTAAAGGCAAGACTCGCAGCAACACTTGAGAAATATCGTTTACGGAAAAACCAAGTTCCACGTATAGAAGTTTTTATTTCATCACCTGGTGATGTGATCCCAGAACGGAAGATCATTAGAAGCATCATTAATGATCTGAATGAAGAGCTTTCAGATCGAGTTAGGCTTATTCCAGTCTTTTGGGAGGATGAACCACTTTTAGCTTCTGACACGTTCCAAGCACAAATTCATCCAGCTAAAAACTCTGACATTTATTTAGGCATCTTTTGGTCTCGTTTGGGTTCCCCTTTACCTGATTCTATTACACGGGAAGATGGCACATTGTATGATTCAGGTTCTGAATATGAATACGAAGATGCTTACTATGGTTATAAGAAAAATGGTAAACCTGAAATCCTGGTCTATAGAAAAATGTCAGAAGCATTTGTTCCGCTAACGAATAGAGAAAATGTTTTGGCTTCAATGGATCAATTTGAAAAAGTTGATCAATTCATCGAACGATGGTTTATTGATCCTGTTGATGGAAGCTACTCGGGTGCCTATCATTGTTTTGAAGAAATGGAGCAATTCGAAGAGATGGCCTATAAACATCTTAAAAAACTAGTATTAATGCAGCTTGATGAGCTTTAACCCTGCAATCAGTTGTTTCAGTTGTTATTAACGTCAGACACTTATCGTTCTAAGATGCAAACTTCTAAAGGTGCCAATTTCTTAGGGAGCATACTTCTTAGGGAGCATACTTCTTAGGAAATAAGGCATCGTACATTTTGCCAATTTCGGCAACAGGTCCTTTCATATGAACATCGCTGATGATCACTGTTGTTTTATTTTCGACACCTTCGGCAATATCTTTGGCTACACTTTCTGCGCTTAGAGCCGATTGTTCCATCCATCGATTAACACGAGCAATCGTTTCTGAATCTACGTTGGTCATACTGTCAGTGAGATTAGTTTTAAAGAAGCTTGGGCAGGCGGCAGCGACATGAATGTGATCGTATTTAAGCTCATCACGTAATGTTTTAGTAAAGGCGATAACGCCAGCCTTGGTAACATTGTAGCTCATCATTCCTGGCATTAATGCAATACCTGCAAAGGATGCTGTGCTGACAATTGCATTGGGAGATTCTTCTGTTGCTGATTTTTTGAGCAGTGGAATGAATGCTTTACTGCCTCGAACACAGCTCATTAAATCGAGTCTGATCATCCGTTCCCATTCATCTTCATCACTTTCCATCAAGGTTCCTGTACTAGCAATACCTGCATTGTTGACGAGGATGTTGCACTGACCGGTGGTTTCTTCAGTAAAACGGGCGAGGGCTTCAAAATCAGCGACGTGACTAATATCGCAATGAAAATAATATGACTTTGCATCAGCAGGACCCTTTTCATTTAACTCAGCCACGACCTCTGCACCCAGTTCATCTTGAATGTCTGCGATGATAACCGTCCAATTCTGTTGGTTGTAATGGTGTGCAATGGCTTTGCCTAAACCACTTGCTGCGCCAGTAATGACGATAGTTTTCATGTGATGATCCTATTACTGATAAAAGTTAGATATATTAAACAAAATATTTGAAGAGAAGTATACAGATTAAATAAAAATAAATCGAGCGTTCGTTCGATATTGACATAGGGCTATACGACTATTAGAATGAGGCATGGTTTACTGGTCGGACAATTTTTAACGTCTTTTAATAATTACCACACACAAGTGAGTATTAATATGGATTATTCAATTTCAGAATCGCTACAGTCGCGCCTTGATCAAACACAGGCTATTTTAGAGTCAGACATTTACCCAATGGAAGCTACTTATCTCAAAGGTGAGTGGCAAGCGCTTGATGAAATGCTTTATGCAACCCGCAAGAAAGTAAAGGATGCAGGTTTATGGGCGCCACATCTTCATCCTGAAGATGGTGGAACGTTTACCGGTTTGGTCGACCTCGCTCTTTTTGCAGAAGTGCTGGGTCAATCACCCTTGGGTCATTTCTGTTTTGGCTGTCAGGCACCGGATGCTGGTAATGCTGAACTCATGGTGTTGCATGGTACTGATGAGCAAAAGGCTGAGTATCTAGCTCCCTTGGCGGCAGGTGAGAAACGTTCTTGCTTTGCGATGACTGAACCTCACACAGCAGGCTCAAATCCAACACTGCTCGATTCAACCGCTGTTCTTGAGGGTGATGAATGGGTCATCAATGGACGTAAGTGGTTTACGACCTCAGCAGATGGCGCTGATTTTACTGTGGCAATGTTGATCACAGAGCCCGAAGCTAACAAACATTCTCGAGCAAGTATGATCCTCGTACCTCTTGATACGCCCGGATATAAAATGATCCGCAACATTCCAATTATGGGTCATGAAGGGAAGGGTTATTTCAGTCATGCTGAAATTGAGTTCAAAGATTGTCGTGTTCCTGCAACGAATATTTTGGGTAAAAGAGGGCAGGGATTTGCACTCGCACAGGAACGATTAGGACCCGGTAGAATTCAGCACTGTATGCGATGGATGGGAATTGCTAAGCGTTCATTAGAGATGATGTGTAGTTATGTGAAGACACGAAAAATCACCGCTACACAGACTTTAGCCGATCAGCAATTAATGCAAGCGATGATCGCAGACTCAGCAGCTGAACTCGCTGCTGCAAGGGCACTGGTACTTGAAACTGCATGGACTGTTGAGAATAAAGGATTTTCAGCTGCACGTGAGAATATTGCGCTGATTAAGTTTTATACTGCAAATGTACTACAGCGTGTCGTTGACCGCTCTTTGCAGGCACATGGTGGGCTAGGAATGACCGATGACACTATTTTGTCGCATTTCTATCGGGAAGAACGCGCAGCAAGAATTTATGATGGGCCAGATGAGGTTCATAAGATATCAGTAGCTAAGAAAATATTGCGTGGATAGATTGCTGCTCAATTAAGCAATAAAACCAACTAATGATGTCAGAGCAATGGCCAGAACCCATTTCATTTAAAACTTTTAAAGCTAAGGTTAAGCACAGTAATGATAAACTATATCTCGCTTTGTTTAATCAGCATAGCTTTGAAATAGCCAATGAACGAATTGCTGTAAAAAATTTACAACGGATCTGCGAAGCCACCTTTGTGTTGGCGAATGAGGTTGGATTTCAGGCAATGACATTGCGCCAGCTTTCTAAGCAGACAGGCATGAGCATGGGTGGCCTCTATGCTTACATAAAAAGTAAGGACGATCTGGCAAGGCTCATTTATTCATTTCTCGATCAATACTGTGAAAATATGATTCGGCAACTTATTGAAGATGACATGAGTGCGAACCAAATGATGAATGTGCTCATCAAAAGTCATCTTTATATGAGTGAACTGTTACAGCCCTGGTTCTATTTTGCTTACATGGAAACCAAAAACTTGGCCAAAGAATATAAGGGCACAGCAATATTGTCAGAATTAACCATGGAAAAGATGCTCTATGAGTCGATCACACAAGGTTTAAAGGCGGGTTGTTTCACTATGAACAATGAATCGAAAGAGAAGAGACTTCTCACCGCATCAATGATTAAGGCTTTATTACAGGATTGGTACCTCAAACGGTGGAAATACAGTAAGCGTAAGATTTCTGTTGATCAATATGCTCAACAGGTTGTTGAAATTACATTAGAATACTTACAGTTTGATAAAAGTAAGGATTGTCCATGATCATTGATCAAGCATCAAAAGTACGTGAAGAAGATTCCATAGATGAGGCAAAGGTCGAAAACTATATTCGCACTCATCTACCTAATCTAGCCATCACCAAGGGAATCGAAATTTTACAATTTCCCAGTGGCGCGTCTAATTTAACCTATGAAATACAACTCGATGAACTTTCAATTATATTGCGCACAGCTCCCGCAGGCGCAAATATAAAAAGTGCCCATGACATGGGCCGGGAATATAAGGTTTTGTCGAAACTGATTGATCACTTTCCATATTGCCCCAAACCACTGGCATATTCTGATGATGAATCTATCTTAGGACGAGAGTTCTACATGATGGAAAAAATTGTCGGTATTATCCCTCGACGAGAAATGCCAATTGAATATTCTAAAGAACAATTGACGGAGCTTTGTAAAAACCTTGTTGATGTGCAGGTACAGTTGCATGCTGTGGATATTGTCGAAAAGGGTTTAATTGAATTAGGAAAACCCAGCGGCTATGTTTCAAGACAGGTTAGTGGATGGTGTGGACGCTATCAGAAGGCTCGCACAGACGATGTACCCTTGGCTGATGAGCTGATGAGCTGGTTTGAAGACAATCAACCAAGTGACTATTATAAGACTGCTGAGCAGGCTAGCTTTATCCATAATGATTATAAGCTTGATAACGTGGTACTCAATATTGATTCTCCCACAGAAATTATCTCGGTGCTTGATTGGGAAATGTCGACGGTAGGCGATCCGCTCATGGATCTAGGAAGTTCTTTAGCCTATTGGGTCGAAATTAATGATTCAAAACAGCTACAACAAATCCGCATGATGCCTACAAATCTAGATGGCATGATGAGTCGTGAGCAGATGGTGGATTATTACTTACAGAAAAGTGGCCGTAGTGTTGATAATTTCGACTATTACTATATTTTTGGACTGTTTAGGCTCGCGGTTATTGCTCAACAAATATACAAACGTTTTGTCGAAGGTAAAACGACCAATAAAAGGTTTGCAAGCTTCGGCCATGTTTGCAGAATACTCATCTCAGAATGTGAAAATAGGATATCAAAATGACAACTGACGGAAATTATAAGCAAATGATTGAAAAAATATCGGGAACTTCAGCCTTTGATCTTACCGGCAGAGTCGCCTTAATTACAGGGGCTAGCCGTGGCATTGGACTCGCGGTAGCGAAACTATTTGCTGAGTATGGCGCTGAAGTTATCGTATCCAGTAGAAAGATTGAAGCATTAGAGGCTGTCGTTGAAGACATCCGCTCTAATGGGGGTAAAGCACATGCCATGGTTTGTCACATTGGTAATGCTGAGGCAGTGAGTCAATTAATGAGTCAAATTAAAGAAAAGTTTGGCAAGCTTGATATTTTAGTCAATAACGCCGCAGCCAATCCATACTTTGGCCACATTCTAGATACCGGTGAAAGTGCTGTTCGAAAGACTGTAGAGGTTAATATCGAAGGCTATTTTCAGATGAGCCAATTGGCAGGACAGCTCATGCGTGAAACTGGAGGAGGGAACATCATCAATACTGCCTCTGTTAATGGCCGCAGAGCCGGTCCAATGCAGGGCATTTATTCGATCACAAAAGCAGCGGTTATTTCAATGACAGAAGCCTTTGCCAAAGAATGTGCTGTCCATAATATCCGTGTTAATGCAGTCTTGCCTGGTCTGACTGAAACAAAGTTTGCATCCGCTTTGACACAAAATAAAGAGATGTTGAACTCTTTTCTACCGATGATCCCCATGCACAGAGTTGCACAGCCTGAAGAAATTGCACCAGCGTTTTTATTCCTTGCCTCGGACGCAGCTAGCTACATTACTGGCATTTCTATTCCGGTGGATGGTGGCTTACTGACTTAATTCAAAATGATCGAAATCAAGTCTTTATTGATAGTAAAAAGATCTCTATAATCACCTGAGTTAATCCAGTTTTATTATTTTCTCAGAAATAATAAAACTGAACGGATTGACTCATTTTTTTGCACTTTTTATTGATGTTTAATTGCCTTTTTATAGGCTTTTATTGAATTCTGCAATATTTGTACTAATACTATGACAACAGCATCTTGTGTTGCTTGACGGATGATGGCACTAGATGTAGTATCTGCATCCAATAAAAATAATAAATAATAAGCAAGACGTACAACATTTATAAAACACTAAGTGCGATTATTTACAACAAAAGTAACGATCAACAATTCAC
>JAUUZN010000148.1 GCA_030589945.1 Gammaproteobacteria bacterium
AGCATGTCCTCATCATCAAGCAGTCTACGAGTTACCGCTATGCGATCAAAGATAATAGTTTTCGAACAGTCAGTGGTCATGGCTAAACTCTAGCAGAAATGCATTATTTTTCCAGTAATTGTCACAACAGGAAGACGATTGTTCGTTACTGATATGGTTGAAACCAGTATGATTTTTTAGAGAATAGCGAACAGCTAAACACTGAAGTATTTATGCGTTATCTGAGATAGAGCGATTACGACCCGTAGTTTTTGCCTTGTATAACATCGTGTCAGCACGAGTTATTGCAGAGTCAAAACTTTCCTCTTTCCTACATTCAATGCAACCTATACTGATAGTCACAGCCACTTTTTCATTACCCGTTCGAGTATTTTCAACAGATGTTCTAATCCGTTCAGCCAACAAAGAACCACTCTCAATATCGGTTTGTGGCAAGACAATTAAAAATTCTTCACCGCCATGCCGACTCAGTAAATCTGAACTTCGAAGACAGCTTTTTAAAATTCTGGTGATTGAAACAAGAACTTCATCACCGACCACATGCCCAAAGGTGTCATTAATGTTTTTGAAATAATCAATGTCAGCCAACACAAAACACATTTTTTGCTCATATCGATCATTAATACTCAGTAGAGGCATGACTGAATTTTCCATTGCCCGTCGATTCAGCAGTCCAGTCAATGGATCAATATTGGCAAGAACACCAACCCTAGTAATCAACATTCGAAAAGAGTAAATCATATAGGTCATGATCACGACTACGAATAGCAACGATAGTTCTCGAATTGAATTATTAATAGCTAATCTATATTTTTCCTCACGTTCAGATCTTTGAAGAAAAGTGATTTCGTTATCGATTATGTCAAATCCATAATAATCAAACCCATTTTGATCCAAATGTATTACATTATCTATGAGTTCACCTTTAGGATTGTAAATAACCTCCCCCATGGTAAATGACACGTTGGATGCTAAGATTGAATTATTTTCATCCAGTAAAAATAATTCTCCTGGGTTTTGTTCATTATTTACAATTCGATGAAAACCATCCATTGAAACGTCTAGGGCAATAATTCCTAAAAATTCCTCTTCAAAATAAATAGGCAGTGACAAGGTAACTAGGTATCCTTGCCCAGCAGAATCGAGATAAACATTTGAAGTCACAAGCCTGCGCTGTCGATTTTGATTAGGCATGGAATTTACCCAATACTCTTTACTGTATATATTTCCATCAAACTGAGCAAACTCAAGTTGTACGTTCGGCACAGAATACATGAATTTGTTAATTGATAAAAAATAGACCCATTTTAGATCATTAATGTTGTTGAGTGCGCTGTAAAATGTCGCCTTTAAATTAAGTGCTGCTGACATTTCATTTTTAACCTCAATGGATAATTTATCCTTGTATACAAATGAAGTTAAATTGCCATCAATCGAGAACCGACCCGTGGGAGTGTCTTCTGCTATGCCACTAATTTTGTATGATGGATAATCTTTTAGCTTATTCAACGCAGGATGAAATGATTGGGAATACAGTTGTTGGGCAAAATTCTGTTCCATATTTTCACGGGCAGTATAAATGAAGGATTCTACCAGCCTCATTTTTTCTTTAAGTTTATTAGCACTGTCAATGACCCGTTCAGAAATAACCATTTCAACCGATGCAATCTCATCTCTTATGATAATTGAGGCAACCAAAACAAACACCAGCACTAAACTGATGATGATAGAATATTTGGTTTTTCTGCTATCCAATACCACAATAAATAGACCTTTAATTAGAACATTAGCAAGTCGTATCTTTGTATAAATTGACTAAATACAAAAATGCCTTGGCTTAACCTTGGTTTAACCTTGGTTTAACCTTGGTTTAACCTTGGTTTAACTATCGGTAAATTACACTTTTTATTTAGAAAACAATTAATGATAACAAACGATAGATCCCTAACCTATATAGCAAAGATTACAATTAATAGTAACTATATGCGTAGAATGCACGCATTAGCGGTATCAATTTTTCGACGAATGGTCAAAACTAATGGCACCATATTTTCTGTGGATTAGTCGTTGGTAGTTTTAACAAGTCTGATCCATACTAATTAGCAGCTGATAAATATTTGTGTGCCAAGCAACTTTCGTCGTAAAACAGGATCAATGAGTTAACAATGAATTTCATAAAAAAAATGTCACCACTTCTTATTCCCTTTATGATCTTGATGTCAGCACTGTGGCTCAAAAATCAGCTACATTACTTACACGATTCCTATCTGGTTTTATTAAGCTATCTTCCTTATCTCCTCACTGTTATATCATTGGTTCTGTGTATACAGTTTAATCTAGTCAGAAATCTATTGTCGTCGATGCTACTCGTTCTAAGTTATCTAGTCATCCAACAGTTTTTACAATCTAGCTTGGCTGATGTACAAACACATATTCTATATATGCTGCTCGCAATTTTTGTCCCAGCAATCCTGATATTCGTAAGCTGGCTCCCTGAGCGTGGAGTGATGAATATCAATGGTGTCGGTTATTCGCTAGCCATAACCTTACTTCTGATTGCTATCAGCTATAGCTATCATTCAACTCAATTATTGAGTGACTTTCCACATTTATTTCCGCTTCGCATATGGCAATGGTCTATCTTGTCACCGCTAAATTTATTAATTTTCGGTTTGTTCATTAGCCATCAATTAGCGAGAATGATCATTTTCAACCAATCCTTTGATGCTGGATTGTCAGTCATCCTTGTTGCGCTTGCCATTAATTTTATCTATTTCGATCAAAGCTACATCTCTTTAGTCATTTTCTCCGCAATTCAGCTCATTATTATTTGGAGCATACTCAAACAAAGCCACGACATGGCATATCGTGATGAACTCACTGGATTACCTGGGCGCAGAGCACTCAATGAAGCTTTGAAGTCTCCCGGTAGAAAGTATGTCATGGCAATGATGGATATCGACCATTTTAAAAAATTCAATGACAAATATGGTCATGACGTGGGTGATGATGTATTAAAGGCTGTGGCGAGTAAAATGTCTAAAATCACCGGAGGAGGAAAGGTTTATCGCTATGGTGGGGAGGAATTCACCGTGCTGTTCAAGGGTTACGAAATTGAAACTTGCATCCCACATCTCGAGGCGGTACGTGAAGATATCGCTAACTATAAATTGTCTATTCGAGAGAAGAAGTCACGTCCAAAGTCTTCCAAAGTGGGTAAGCAAAAAAGAGCTACCCAGAAATCTAAACGTGGGATATCCGTCACCATCAGCATTGGCGTTGCCAAAAAAATCCCTGAGTTAAACTCACCTGAAGAGGTGTTAAAGAGTGCGGACAAGGCACTCTACAAAGCCAAGAAGGCAGGCAGGAATTGTCTGGTTTCTGTATAATTAACTCAAAGATTGAATCCATTCATTTCCAAATTAAGCTATACTTATAGCCAGAAGTTTTACAATTGCTACCCCAAACAAAAGAGGGATTTTGTGTGTTAGAAGCCTACAGAAAACATGTCCAAGAAAGAGCAGAGTTGGGAATTGTACCCAAGCCTATCTCACCTGAGCAAATGACCGAACTGGTTGAATTATTAAAAAATCCGCCGGCTAATGAAGGCGAATTTTTAATGAACCTTCTTACTGAGAGAGTTCCAGCGGGTGTTGATCAAGCCGCTTATATTAAGGCTGGGTTCCTAACCGCAATTGCAAAGAGTGAAACGTCCTCCCCTCTTATTGATGCTGAACGCGCAATCGAAATTCTCGGCACCATGCTCGGTGGTTACAATATTGGTACTCTTGTTGAATTTCTCGATGATAATAAACTTGGGAAAACAGCCGCTTCTCAACTGAAACATACCCTTTTGATGTTTGAAGCCTTTCATGATGTTGCTGATAAAGTCAAAGCGGGTAATGAAAATGCCAAGGCTGTCATGGACAGTTGGGCAAACGCCGAATGGTTTACCAGTCGAGATGCTCTGGCTGAAAAAATATCTTTGACCGTATACAAGGTTCCCGGTGAAACCAATACTGACGATTTATCACCCGCACAGGATGCTTGGTCTCGCCCCGACATTCCGTTCCACGCACTCGCTTTCTTAAAAAACGAACGAGAAGGACTCGAAGGAAATCAACTCGATGTCATTGCCGAACTTAAAAAGAAAGGTCATCCAGTAGCCTATGTAGGAGACGTTGTTGGAACTGGATCGTCTAGAAAATCAGCAACCAACTCCGTTCTGTGGTTAATGGGTGAAGACATTCCACACATTCCTAACAAGCGTGATGGTGGTTTTTGTTTAGGCAATAAAATTGCGCCCATCTTTTTTAATACCATGGAAGATGCCGGCGCCCTTCCTATTGAGCTCGACGTGTCACAGATGATGATGGGAGATGTCATTAATATTTTTCCATTTGAGGGCAGGGTCGAAAAAAATGGCACCGTAATATCTGAGTTTGAACTCAAGACCGATGTTATTCTGGATGAGGTTCAGGCCGGTGGCAGAATTCCTTTAATTATTGGCCGAGGATTAACCAATCGTGCACGTAGCTTTTTAGAACTCGAACGCTCAACAGCTTTCCGACTACCCGATGTAGTGGCAGAGTCAGATAAAGGCTTTACGCTCGCCCAAAAAATGGTCGGTAAAGCCTGTGGGTTACCAGGCGTTCGTCCAGAGCAATATTGTGAAGTCAAAATGACCACGGTTGGCTCACAAGATACCACTGGACCCATGACTCGCGATGAACTCAAAGATTTAGCCTGTCTTGGATTTTCAGCCGATCTCACCATGCAATCATTCTGTCACACCGCTGCATACCCAAAACCCATTGATATCTCAAATCAGCATACGATGCCCGATTTCATTATGAATCGAGGTGGTGTGTCACTGAGACCTGGCGATGGCATCATCCATAGTTGGCTTAATCGCATGTTACTACCCGATACCTTAGGTACCGGAGGCGACTCGCACACTCGTTTCCCTTTGGGCATGTCATTCCCAGCAGGTTCAGGCATGGTTGCGTTTGCCGCAGCTACCGGCGTTATGCCACTTGATATGCCCGAATCTGTACTGGTACGGTTTAAAGGTGAAATGCGTAAAGGCATCACATTGCGCGATTTGGTCAACGCCATCCCTTTGGTTGCCATTGAACAGGGCCTGTTAACAGTAGAGAAAAAAGGTAAGAAGAACATTTTCTCAGGTCGAATTTTAGAAATCGAAGGCCTACCTGATTTAAAAGTAGAACAGGCATTTGAATTATCCGATGCCTCTGCAGAACGATCGGCATCTGGCTGTACCATTAAACTCAATGAAGATTCAATCATTGAGTATCTATCATCCAATGTCACCATGTTGAAGTGGATGATCAGTGAAGGCTATGGCGATGCAAGAACCATCGGCCGACGAATAGAGAATATGGAAAAATGGTTGGCTGACCCTGTGCTACTTGAAGCCGATGCTGATGCAGAATATGCTGCAGTCATTGAGATAGACTTGGCTACCATTGATGAACCAATATTAGCCTGTCCCAATGACCCTGATGATGTTAAAAAGTTATCAGACATACAGGGAGCTCATATCGATGAAGTCTTTATTGGTTCTTGTATGACCAACATCGGTCATTATCGAGCCGCTGGAAAGTTACTCGATAACACCACTTCAATACCTACCCGCCTGTGGATTTGTCCTCCGACAAAAATGGATGAATACCAGCTTATGCAAGAAGGCTATTACAATATATTCGCAACGGCTGGCGCACGGACTGAAATGCCAGGTTGTTCTCTTTGTATGGGAAATCAGGCTCGAGTAGCTGCGGGTTGTACAGTTGTTTCTACATCCACAAGAAACTTTCCAAACCGATTGGGTGATGGGGCTAATGTCTATCTAGCTTCAGCAGAAATGGCCGCAATTGCCTCAATTTTAGGTAAGTTACCAACCGTAGAAGAGTACATGGGCTATATGGAAAAGATTGATACGCTGGCAGATGAGATCTATCGATACCTAAACTTTCACGAAATCGAAAGCTTTCAAAAATCGGCTGCCACTGTGACCATCCCTGTAGTCAACAAAACTACAGTCAACCTGTAGCGAACTTTTTTAATTGCTAACAAATAAGTGCTAACAAACAATCGGGCTAGAATGATGAGCCCGGTTGTTGTAGAAACTTCAATTCGGCATCAGTCGATTGGCGATTTAAAATCTCATTTCTGTGTGGATATCGTCCGAACTGTTCGATAATAGCTAAATGCCTCTTCTCAAATTCAGTATTACCTTCAAGACCTGGCTCACTAAAAATGATTAAAGCTTGCTGATGAATAATCAAAGACTCACTGTGCATATAGGGCATGTATAAAAAGGCTTTATGCTTGTCCTCAAGATCATCTTGGCAATTCAACGCTCTTGCTTCTTGGGCAAGAATTAATGCCAACGCATCATAGGCAAAAGATTGGGCTTGGCCTCTAAACATGTTCCGAGAAAACTGATCGAGTATAATGATCTCAGCGAGCCGTCCTAGTGCAGATAAACGCCATTGATAAAGCTCACCTCTAGCGGCCTGTTGATGAATGTTAGAGAAGCGATCTCGAAGCATTTGGTCAAATTCAGCATCTTTCACCCACCATGATTTTGGTTCAATTTCATGAAACCAAAAGTTAATAATTTCATCCACTGTCATAGGACAATCACCCAAGTTAGAGTACAATAGGAACATCAAACAAATAGTTTAATTAATTCAAGCTATTTACTCAATTTATTTACACATTGCAATGCTAAAAAAGGAAACACAGATGGCAACTTCAAAAACAACAAAAGCGACAACAAAGAGTCCATCTGCGACCAAGAAATCTGCTGCTAAGAAACCTGCTGCTAAGAAACTTGCTGCTAAGAAACCTGCTGTTAAGAAGCCTGCTGTTAAGAAGCCTGCTGCTAAGAAACCTGCTGCTAAGAAACCTGCTGCTAAGAAACCTGCTGCTAAGAAACCTGCTGCTAAGAAACCTGCTGCTAAGAAACCTGCTGCTAA
>JAUUZN010000031.1 GCA_030589945.1 Gammaproteobacteria bacterium
CCCGGTTGGTTATTCTCTTCATCTGTTGATGCTGAGGACATTTTTCCAGCATTTGATTTTGATTGAAGCATTTGACGATAATCTTCAATGTCACCATTAAATTGACTGACCCTATGATCCGCTACCAGAATGAAGTCTTCGCAGGTGGCACGGAGCAGGTGGCGATCGTGAGAAATTAAAATGAGAGCGCCACTGTATTCCTGTAGTGCAAGGGTGAGTGATTCTCGCATATCGAGATCCAGATGGTTGGTTGGCTCATCGAGGATCAACAGATTTGGCTTTGCCTTTATCATAAGCGCTAGAACAACTCTTGATTTTTCCCCACCTGAAAAACTATCTAGAGCTTCGGTGACACGTTCGCCGTGAAATCCAAAGCGCCCAAGATAATCCTGCGCCTGCTGGTTTGAAAGTTGAGGATATTTTTCCATCAAAGCATCAATGGGTGATTGAGTTGAATTCAGCTGCTCTAATTGATGTTGAGCAAAGAATCCGATGTTTGCATTAGGGCTAAACCAAGATTCACCGTCGATTATGGGTAGTTGACCGGCAAGATGTTTGAGCAGCGTCGATTTACCCGCACCATTTTGACCGAGCAGTCCAAGTCTGTCACCAGAATGTAGAGTTAGATTGATATTTTTTAACCAGGGAACACCATCGTAACCGATGGAAGCCTTTTCAAGTCGCAATATGGGTCTTGGAGCATCATCGGGTTCCTCGAAATGAAATCGATAGGAGGAGCGGCTATGCAAGATTGACGCATGACCGAGTTTTTCCATCGCCTTTACGCGACTTTGCACCTGTTTTGCTTTGGTTGCTTTGGCACGAAACCGGTCAATAAAGCCTTGAAGGCGTTTACGTTCAGAATTAATACGACTTTGATTTTTTTCTTCAAGGATGAGCTTTTCAGCCTGAAGCCGTTCAAAGTCACTGTAGTTTCCCTTCCAGCTACTCAGAGACAGGTGTTCTATATGGACAATGCGCTTTGCAACATTGTCTAGAAAATCACGATCATGGGAAATAACCAAGAGGGTGCCAACATAACTTCGCAGCCATCGCTCAAGCCAGATGATGGCATCGAGATCGAGATGGTTTGTGGGCTCATCAAGCAACAAAATATCGGATGGGCACATTAGTGCGCGGGCCAAGTTAAGCCTCATTCGCCAACCACCTGAAAAACTTTTTACGGAATTAGTCTGTTGAACCTCTGAGAAACCAAGCCCTGCAAGTAATTTCCCTGCTCGGTTGTCTGCATTCCAAGCCTGCAGATGATCGAGCTCATCCGTCGCCTTAGAGATTGTTTTATGGTCATCTTCAAGTTGCGCTTGCGCTAGTTTTTGTTGCCACTTCCGAAGATCAATATCACCATCCAATACGAAATCGATAGCACTATTTTCAGTTGCTTCTGATTCCTGTTCCGCCCAAGATATTTTTGGTTTTCCGGGTAAAACAACTTCACCACTGTCGACACTGAGTTTGCCCATGAGCAACAATAACAGTGATGATTTACCACTACCGTTGGCACCGGTTAGGCCTACTTTTTCACCCGCATTAATGATCACGCTAGCATCATTGATGAGACAGCGACCACCACGGTATAGACTTATATTTTGGAGTGAAAACATGGGGTGCAGTCTACTGTTTTGCCTGATGGCAGGTCAAGATGAATTGCATTCATATTGTATTTACGGTTGGTTGAGATACGGTGACAGAGTATAATTTTTATATTATGTCGATTACTCCAAAATACATCCAAAGAGCGCTGCTGAAATGACAATAACCTTAATGGCCAATGAAGCTACAGAAGCAGGTCAGAAGATTTGCGAACAGCTCGAAAAAAACAAACCATTACTGCAACAAATTGCTACTAAGTTACAACAGATTAAACCCAAAATGGTGATGATTGTCGGTCGCGGATCTTCAGATCACGCGGGTGTCTTTGCTAAATACCTCATTGAAATTGAAACCGGTATTCCTACATTTGCAGCAGCCCCATCCATTACTAGCGTTTATAACAAGAGTTTAAATTTGCAAGATGCTCTGGTAATCATTATTTCACAATCAGGTCGAAGTCCTGATATTTTGGCACAGGCAAAACAGGCGAAAGAGAACGGTGCATTTTGTATCGCTCTTTTAAATGATGAAAGCGCACCCTTGGCAAATCTTGTTGATTGTGTGGTTCCCCTGTTCGCAGGGGAAGAGAAGTCTGTGGCGGCGACAAAGAGTTATTTGGCAACACTTTCTGCAACCCTACAACTGGTGGCATTTTGGAGTCAGAATGAAGAGCTGATAACTGCACTGGATAGCATTCCAAATACATTGCAAGAGGCTGTTAATTCACCGACACAACTTTTAAATGTGGATTTGTTGAACATTGAACATCTTGTGGTTTTGGGACGTGGATTAGGCTATGCAATTTCTAAAGAGATAGCACTAAAGCTTAAAGAAGTGTGTGCAATTCACGCCGAAGCCTTCAGTAGTGCGGAATTTTTACATGGCCCTGTGGCTTTGGTTGAAAGTGGTTTAAAGATTATTGAAATTGTTATTGATGACGAATCTGCCACAAACCATATTCAACAGGTTGCTGAGCTTAAAAGCCGAGGGGCTGATCTGGTTCATTTGTACGCTGAGAATAACAACGTACATCCGCGAATTGCCGCACTGGCTGTATTGCAACGATTCTATCTTGATATCGAACGTATTGCAGTCGAGAGGGGACTTAACCCCGATGAGCCGGGAGGCTTAAAGAAGGTGACTAGGACCCTGTAGTTAATAAGAGTAGTTATTAAGTACAGTTGTTAAAAACAGTCTTCAAGGGATACACTATTTTCAATGAATGATTTTACTCTATCAGTTGCCAATGTCTTGCAAGGGGATGAACTCCTCAGCAACCAAATTATGGTCGTCAGCAATGGCATCATTGAGTCAATCTCTCCTAGTGAAGAGGTTACGTCTCAAGAACCACTCAATGGAACTTTGGTTCCCGGATTCATCGATTTACAGGTGAATGGCGGTGGAGGAATACTCTTTAATCAATCGCCCACTTTTTCAGGAATTAAAAGCATCGCTATTGCCCATCAGCAATTTGGAACGACGGCCTGGCTACCCACATTAATTACTGACGATCCCGACACCATGAAAGCGGCTGCTGATGCTGTCGCTGAGTCTCTGTTGGATAATCGTCTGGGTGTCAAAGGAATCCATTTTGAAGGCCCACATTTATCCATTGAAAAAAGAGGGATCCACCAATCACAGTATATTCGAGAACTTTCTGGTACTGAGAGAGAGATTTATAGTCGTAAAGACCTGGGCAGGGTGTTAGTAACCGTTGCCCCTGAGCGAGTTTCAACAGATGTTATTGCACAACTCGTCTCAGAAGGGGTACTGGTTTGTTTGGGTCATAGTCAAGCAACCTTTGAACAGACAATGCTAGCTTTAGAGGCAGGAGCTACCGGTTTTACACATCTTTATAATGCCATGTCACAGATGCAATCAAGGGAGCCTGGCATGGTGGGAGCAGCTTTATTAGATAAAAATAGTTATGCGGGAATCATTCTTGACGGTGTCCATGTGCACCCACAATCGGCAAAACTCGCTTTTTCATCAAAAGAAAATATGATGTTAGTCACTGATGCAATGCCCTTGGTGGGAAGTGATGAGTCGAGCTTTGAGTACTTCGAGCAAACCATTTATCAAAAGGATGGTCGTTTAAAGGACAGTGAAGGCCGATTGGCGGGCTCGGTGTTAGACATGGCGACGGCTGTTAATAATTGCCAGCACTTTTTAGGCTACAGTCTGGCAAAGTCTATTCAGTTTGCCAGTGAAAACCCTGCAAAATATTTGGGACTAGAGTCTGAACTTGGTCGCTTCGAACCCGGCAAGAAAGCAAGTATGGCTCTATTGGATAATAAAGGAACCGTACTTGCAACCTGGATTGAAGGCCAAAGAGTTTATTGCTCAGTTTAGCGATCTGTATGAGGATCTATACGTCTATCTATACGACTATCTATATGTGAAGAAGTAGTGTCTAGGCTTCAGAATTTTTAGACATATAAGTGCGAATCCATTTTCTAGATTGCACGTAAATAAATCGCCAAAAATCACTAAATGTAGCGCCAATAATAATACCGATAATTAATTCGAGCATAGAGTTCTCCTACTTAACTTATGTTATAGCTATAAACGTTTAAACGGATTGTTTCTTTACCTAATGAAATTATTGGATGCGTTGTAGCGCATCATTTCCCCAACCCACTAACAATCCATCTTCTAATACCAGTGGTGTCGTTTCGTCCTTGGTGGTTTCGCCGTCACCGTGTTCTCTGTGAGTACGGTAGAATAAAATGACATAGGATTTTCCATTGTCATGGGTAAAGGCTTCGCTGAAAGCAGGCTTTCCCATCTTAGTCATAACGTCGTCACGATTTTGACCGATCTCTAGTTCGGTGATATTTGATCGGTTACTATTTTGAATCGCGCGCCAGCCTGATGAGCCTGATGAGTTAAAACCATCTTCATCAAAATCATGATCGCCAACGGCGATTACACAGCCCGACAATGTGATCGCCAGAGGGATTGAAATTAAAATTCTTTTTATGGACATGCTTTTTTCCTTTTTGATTAAACTGTTTTTAAATACACTAACGCTTTATACGCAGATGCTTCAATAATTAATACTCTATAAATGTAATAACTTGTAATCACTAATTCTGTTCTTTATGCTGTTGCTAATTAACGCATTTAGATAAAGCTTTACCTAAGAAATGCAATAAACAAGCCAAACTATAACGGTCTGAATTTATTGAATATTTCACAACCGCTAAGTTGGACAAGTCGTCTAATTAACGAATAATTACTCAATATGGTTGGAATTAGCCTAATTAACAGTTTTCATTACTTATAAAAGAACAGAAGTACAAAAGGATACTAACAATTAATGCCTGAACAGAAACTGAATGGTACTTGCCAGCACTTTGCGGTGATTGGAAATCCCATCGAACACAGTCAATCCCCGATGATCCACCAATCCTTTGCTCAGCAGATGGGTGTGGAGCTGAATTATAAAAAAATCTTAGCGACCAAAGAAAACATTGACGATGTGATTGGTGATTTTTTTAATGGGGGCGGACGTGGACTAAATATCACCACACCCTTTAAAGAAGATGCTGCTCGAATTGCGACAAAATGTTCCGAGGTTGTAAAGCGTTGCAATAGTGCAAATACGCTTTTTATCGATTCAGAGTCGAATCAACTAAGGGCAGAAAGTACCGATGGTTTAGGCTGGCGTTCTGATCTTGCTCATTGTGGAATAAATTTAGAGAATAAAAATGTTTTGGTTATTGGTGCCGGTGGAGCAGCAAGAGTTCTTGTAGATCAACTGTTGTCAGAATCAGTCGAAACGATACATGTGTGTAATCGAACGGAGAGTAAGGCAGAAGAATTGCAAAATAATCGAGTAACCATTTCGGGTTTAGAAAACATTCCAAGCAGACAGTGGCATCTTATTATCAATACTTTATCTGTGGGTTGGCATGGTGATTATCCTGCCATTAATGCAACAGTTGCTGATGGCACTGCAGTTTATGATCTCAATTATGGGAAGGGTGCTGATGTCTTTAAGAGTTGGTTTTTAAGATCAGGTGGTGAACGATCATTGTTTCATGATGGTTGGGGAATGCTCGTTGAACAGGCGGCCTTAAGTTTTAACCATTGGTGGGGCCTGAAGGTCGACACTAGTGAATTGATTGCTAGTGGTCCTCCTAAAAACTAAAGAGCACCGGGCTGTCTACTTGCTCAAGGCTGTTTATTTGCTCAGGGCTATTTATTTGCTCAGGGCTGTTTACCAGTTCAAGGCTATTTATCTGCTCAAGGCTGCTGATACTGATCTTTGAGTTTTTTGTAATTTTTTGCAGCATAGGGCAAAAACTCTGTTTCTTTTTCGGTAAGCTTACGAATTTTTTTAACCGGTGAGCCAACCCAGAGATAACCACTTTCAAGAACTTTTCCCGGCGGCACTAAACTACCAGCACCTAAAATGACGCCTTCTTCAATGTGTGCCCCATCCATAACTATCGAATCCATACCAATGAGGCAGTTATCATCAATTTGACAGCCGTGTAAAGTGACCTTGTGTCCCACGGTGACGTAATTACCAATAGTTAAAGGATAGCCGTCAGGATTATGGGGGCCTTTATGGGTGACATGTAAAACACTGGCATCCTGTATGCTGGTGCATTGACCAATACGAATTGAATGGACATCACCCCGAATAACCGCCATAGGCCAGACAGAACTATCTTCACCAATTTCTACATCGCCAATCACCAAAGCGGTCTCGTCTACATAAACGCCTTCAGCGAGTTGCGGTTTAAAATCTAGAAAAGTTCTTATGGTCATGATGTTTTTAGCTCTCTCTTTAGGTCATGCTTCTTATGTCATGCACTTTAGGTCATGCACTTTAGGTCATAGTTACGAGTTCTTCAGAGCTCGTTGGATGAATCGCAATGGTGTTATCAAAATCTGCTTTGGTGGCACCCATTTTAATAGCCACTGAGAAACCCTGTAGCATTTCATCTGCTCCAAGACCAATAATATGCAACCCTACAATTTTCTCGTTGTCACCGGCCGTTACCAACTTAATTGATACGGGTTGACGATGTGAGGTTAGCGCACTGAACATTGGCGTAAATCCAGAGGTGTAAACCTTGGTGTGGCCCTCACCATATTCAGTTATAGCTTCAGCTTCAGTTAACCCAATAGTGCCAATGGGTGGATGACTAAAGACCACGGTAGGAATTAAACTGTAATCAAGATGTAGATCAGGCTGATTATCAAATAGGCGGCTTGAGAGTCGTCTTCCTGCAGCAATAGCTACGGGTGTTAACTGAGCAGCACCGGTGACATCGCCCACGGCATAGATACCTTCAACATTGGTATTTTGATATTTGTCTGTTTCGATATAACCACGAGCATTGGTTTTGAGTCCTGCAGCAGCAAGATTAAGATCCATGGTTTGAGGCGTTCGTCCGATGGCCCAAATAAGCGCTTCGGTTGATGGCATTTCACCATGATTTGTTGTTAAAACAGGATGTCCATTTTCATTAAGATGAACCTTGTCTGGAATAGTTTCATGAACGACCTTGATACCGGTACGTTCCATAGAGAGCACTAACTGCTCACTGAGCATCTCATCAAAACTACGAAGTACAGTTGTTTTACGAATAACAAGAGTCACGTTTGCACCGAGACCGTTAAGCACACCCGCTAGTTCAACAGCAATATAGCCACTGCCGACAACGGTGACGGTTTTAGGACATTCTTTGAGTGCAAAGAAGCCATCGGAATCAATACCATATTCTGCACCGGGAATTGCAGGATAAGTTGGCTTGCCACCGGGTGCTACGAGAATATGTGGGGCGCTATATTTTTTTCCATCAACAGTGATCGTATTACTGTTTTCAAAGCGACCATAACCATTGATGTGCGTAATGTTGAGCCTGTCGAGATAACCATCATAAAATTTATGAATGTTTGAAATATATTTATCACGAGCATTAATGAGTGTTGTCCAATCAAAACCATTTTGGCTGATATCAAAGCCGTAATCACCAGCCAATTGTAGGGTTTCGGCTATCTGTGCTGCAAACCACATGGCTTTTTTAGGTACGCAACCTACGTTCACGCAGGTTCCTCCCAGATCTTGATATTCTATTATCGCAACCTTCGCACCATTTTGTGCAGCACGTGCTGCCGATGCGATACCACCACTACCGCCACCAAGGGCAATATAATCGAAGTTTTCAACTGTCAAAATAATATTCCTATTTCTTTAATATGAGATTCCTTTGAAAAGAGTTGTTCAAGGAAGCATTAGGTTATAAATGAGTCTATCAAAGACTCATCTGGTACATGATCTTTATTGATTACCTGTTGAAATAATTTTAACATCTTTGATGATAAACGGCTTACCCCATTGGTGTAGCGTCATCATGTCATTATTGTACTCACCAGAATATTCAATCACTGTACCCGATTTTTTGAGTTTTTCATCAAGATTTAAAGGTAATATTGAATCACCATCTTTTGAGACTATACCAAAAAAACCGCCTTCAACTTCAATATATTGAATGGTTCCCTTATAGGGTAGTGAATGACATCCTATCAATAAAAACGGCAGAAGGAATATTAGTCTATTTGTTTTCATCTGTTTTTATTCCAAATAACAATGAATATAAAACTGGCACAACACCCAAGGTCAAAATTGTGGAAAAGAGAAGGCCACCGATGATAGAAAGTGCCATGGGTTCCCACATTTCACCGCCTCCCAGATACAAGGGTACTAAACCTAACACTGTAGTTGCTGTGGTGAGTAAAATTGGACGCAAGCGTTTTTGGCAAGCTTCCATAATCGCTTGCGTTGGAGTGAAGTCGCTATTATCAAGTTCAATTTTTATTCGTTCAAGCAGTACAATGGCATTATTAATGACAATCCCTGCTAAGGAAATAATACCTAGTAATGTCATAAAACCAATGAAGGATTGCCCAATTATTAACCCTGCTGAAACACCAATCAGTCCAAGAGGAATGGTTGTAAGAACAATCACTGATTTGCGAATAGAATTAAATTGTGCGACCAGTAACAATATTATAATGAATATAGCGATGGGTAGTTTGTCGGCTATTGCTTGATTCGCTTTGCCAGAAGATTCGGCTTCGCCACCAAATTCATAACCATAACCAAAGGGCCAGGTTGTTTTATTCTTTTCTAACCAAGGTTTTAGCTGAACAAAAGCCTCACTTGCAGTGATTGTTTCATCAATTTGAGCACCAATGGTCACTGTTTTTAATCGGTCGCGACGGAGTATATTGGCAGGCTCCCAAACTATTTCTATATCAGCAACCTGTCTGAGAGGCACAGACCCCCCAGATGATTGAGAGTAAACAGCCAGCGCTTCTAATTTACCAATATCTTGACGATCCGCTGCTGTAGAACGCATGAGAATTGGTATCACGTTATCCCCTTCGCGATATTGAGTTAACTCTAACCCTGTTAATCCTGTCTGCAGAGAAATGGCAATATCTTTTGAGGAAACTCCTGCACGTCTCGCCCTTGTTTGATTAATCTTAACTTGCAACTTTTTAATGGGTAAGCCCCAATTATCACTGATCGCTTTTAAGCCATTTATTTGCGACATCTGTTGCTTGATCTGATCAACAATGACAAAAAGTTCTTCACTACTATCGCCGCTTAATCTGACTTCCACAGGGTTTGGAATGGGAGCGCCATTTTCTATTTTGCGGGCTGTCACCAAAAGATCAGGAAAATTATTGAAGGTATAGGATTCAAGATTTTTCATTATCCCATCAATTATCTTTGCGGATGTAACGTTAATGACCATCAGTGCATAGTTTGAACTGCTAGGTTTTGGGCTATGGGTTAATAAAAATCGGGGACCGCCTGAACCTACATAGGTCACCCAACTTGTCACTCCTTCTAATCTTTCGTCGTTCACTAATAATTGTTGTTTGATATAATCTTCAACTTTCTTAGTGATTTTTTCTGTAGCCTCAATTCTATTGCCAGTAGGAAGTTCTAAATTAAGTTTAAAATAAGTTCGGTCAGAAGGAGGAAAAAATAACTTGGGTACAGTTTGCAATCCTGCGAGTGCAATAAACAGTATCGCTACCGTAGCAACAAGGGTTGTCCAACGAAAGATGAGTAACTTTGAGAGAATAGTTCGGTAGAGATTGTAAAATGTTGAACTATAAGTTTGTTGTTGCTGCTTAACCTTCATGAAATAAACACAAAGCATGGGAATGATCGTCATCGATAATATCCACGAGCACATCAGTGTTATTGTCACCACTTTAAATAATGATGCGGTATATTCTCCGGTTGTAGACTCAGCAAGAAAAATAGGTAAAAACGCTGCTGCTGTGGTTAAAGAAGAAATCAATAAAGGTCGTTTCAATTCTGTTGCAGAATCCACTGCTGCATCAATCGGATCTTTCCCTGCGGACATTTGAACCATGATGCTTTCCGACATCACAATTCCATTATCTACTAACATCCCCAATGCAATAATTAATGCTGCCAGTGAAATTTGGTCAATTCCAATGTCAAACAGTGACATGATCAAAATGCCGAATATCATGCTGGCTGGTATCAGTGATGCTACGATTAGCCCTGTTCGAAAACCTAAACTGAACAGCATCACAATTGTGACAACAATAATTGCCTGAATAAGATTACTGGTGAAGTCATCAACCTTATCCACAACTTCCTGTGGCAAGAAGGAAATTAATGAAAAATCCACACCGATAGGATAGATAGCGCCTAATCGTGCAAGAGTCTCGTTAACCTGTTGTCCTAAAACAATGTTGTTGCCGCCATCGCGCATCGAAACAGCGATGGTCAAAGCCGTCTCGCCCTTGTAGCTAACTTTCGTTTTTGGTGGGTCGACATAGCCTCGATAAACTGTAGCAATATCACTGAGGTGTAGTACACGATCACTGCCTGGAATTTGAATGACGGTTTTACTGATGTCATCAACCGATTCAAAATTACCCGTTGGTTCTAATGCAATTTTTTCATTTTCGATATTAATCGAGCCACCGGGGATGACAATATTTCGACTAGTGAGCTGATCTCTTAACTGAGATGGCGATAAGCCAAGTTCTGATAGATGGGCGTTGTTATACTCAATAAAAATGCGTTCTTCTTGCATGCCAAATATATCGACCTTCGCAGCCTCAGGTAAGCGTAAAAGGGCATCCTTTGTTTGTTCAGCAACATTTTCAATTTCTTTATAGGTATATCCTTCAGCCGTTAAGCCAATGACAATACCAAACACATCACCAAATTCATCGTTAACAATTGGATCTTGAGCATCAGCGGGCAGCTGATCTTTTACAGCATCAATTTTGCGTCGTAACTTATCCCAAATGGGACGCATTTTTTTATAACTTTCTTTAATATTAGCACTGATAATCGATACACCCGTTCGTGACTCACTTGCTACAAAGTCAAGTTCCGGCATTTCCTGAATTTCTTTTTCTAGCTTATCTGTAATCAGTTGTTCGACACGCTCTGGACTGGCACCAGGAAAATAAGTGATAACTTGGGCAGTACGTAAAATAAACCCAGGGTCATATTCTTTAGGCATATCTTTATAAGCAGAAATACCTGATAACAATAAAACAAATAACAATATAAATGAGGTGCGATTATTGGTAATCGCTAATCGAGTGATATTCACGCCTAGCTCCTATTTACCTGTTATTTTAACTTTCATACCTTCAGAAACCTTACTCATTCCGGCACTAAGTACTTTATCGCCTTCTTGAATCCCTGAATATATTTCTATGCCTAATGCTGTCACTTCACCAACTGTCACAGGCTTGCGTTTAATTTCTCCAATGCCGTTGCCCTTGTCTTCAACGGTATAAACATAGTTTCCTTCGCTGCCTTTTAAGACTGTTATTAGTGGCAGGATGAAATGCACCTCAGAACCTTCGTTTTCATTTATTCTGTTGGCAAGCACTCGGGCAGTCATACCAGGAAGGATGGTATGACCTGTTGGAGCCACCATTGTGAGCGTCACCTCATAGGTTCGAGTAACGGCGTCTGCCTGAGTTGATACTTCTTTGTACGTCAAGGGAAAAAGAATATCACTGATTGCATCAAACTTTGCCATCATATTGGTTGGACGCTCAGAGCGTTGTACTCGGATCATAATGCTTTCTGGGACATCAATCTTCAGATTAATATTGGTTAGGTCGTGCAATGCCACGATGGGCGATTTAGCCGATATTTCCTGAAAATTTTCAGTATACTTTTTTGCAATGATGCCACTAAAAGATGCCTTAAGCTCAGTATAATCAATATTGTTTTTTGCGATATCTAATTTGGATTTTGTCGAATTATACTGTGCTCTTAATTGATCAAAATCTGCCTGGGAGATTGTATTCTTACTGATAAGCTTTTTGCCACGGTTATAATCAGCTGAGCTTTTATCAAAGGAAGATTGAGCTTCTTTTAATTTTATTTGAAAATCACTATCGTCTAATCGTGCAAGTACCTGACCAGAAACGACCTCATCGCCTTGATTGACAAGAAACTCAATTAACTCTCCTGAGACTTTAAATGATAAGTCTGCCTTATGGGATGCATCGACCACTGCGCTAAATTCATGAATTCTATTCATGTTAGGTGCAGACACTGTAAGCGTTCTTACCGGTCTTAAAGGTTGCTCTACCTTTTGAGGTGGCTCGTTACAGGCCGTTAGCAAAAGTATTGATAAGCTTCCAAATAGAATGCTCTTCAAAGTAAATTTAGCATTATTCATTATTTTCTCCACTGTGCGAATCTTCTCTGATTATATTAAGTCTTTGTATAAAAGTATTTAGCCAAACTTCACATGAATCCATTCTGTCAACCAATACTAAAAAGATTGGTTATGTAATTAACAGGCTGAATAAAATTCATAACGTTGTCTACATCTTAATTTTGATATGGGATTTGATAAACCAAAGGCAGCTTTTTACCATGACGCCAAAGAACAAACTTTAAATAGGTGCCTGGTTTCATTTCTTCAAAAGATCGCATAATGTCTTTGATAGCTTTTTTACTATTAATCATATGACCATTAATAGATAAAATAATATCGCCTCCCAACAAAACAGGCTGATCTTCAATGGTTGCATTGACAGTCCCACCTTGCAAACCGGCTTTTTGTCCCATTGAGCCATTTGCGACTCGCTGAACTAAAATCCCACTGTTTTGCGGTAGATGAAAAATCTTGGAGAGTAGCGGACTTAGAGGCAAGATCTCAATACCTGACCAAAACCTTCCTCGCTTTAATAATAGTTGTTTCACAGAATCACTTGTTACAGTGAATCCTAACCCTTGAGAGCCGCCGGATTGAGTTTGTATATGTGATGCAATGCCTATGATTTCACCTGACATATTAAACATTGGGCCACCTGAATTTCCTGGGTTGATTGCTGCATCCGTTTGAAAAAACTCTGCCATTGGTGCTGAGGGTCGTGAGCCAATAGGATGAATCCCGCTGATATAACCCACAGTTAATGTCCGGTTAATTCCAAGAGGAGCTCCAATAACAAAAATTTGTTCGCCAATCGCTGTTTTTTTAGAGTCGCCGAGTTTCGCGACGCCTATTGATGTTGGTAACTCATCTTCAGCTACTTTAATTAAGGCAAGATCTGCCCATGGGAGCGATGAAACAACTTTAGCGCGTTTTCTGACACCATTTTCAAATTCAACATGGAGTCCATCGACCAAATGAACGACATGAGAAGCAGTAACAATGAGACCATCCTTGGATATGATAACACCAGATCCTAATCCATTCGGAGACGTTGCTAACGTGGTTATATTGCCGCTAATTTTGTTCTGAAAAGTGTGTAAGGTTACTACACTCGGAAGAAGTTGTTTATACAACTGAGGAAGAGTCTTTTCATCTGCTGACAAGCGCACAACTAAAATTAGGAGAAGGGAGCCCAAAATTATCTTAATGTTCATTTCTATCCTTAGCAGTTATTTCAAGGTTGTAAAAATATTAATGGGTTATTATTCACTTTCAGGCTTATCAGTTGTATCCGCGACCAATTTTTTAGATAAAGTTCGGTCATAAACGATTGAGATTGTTAACAAAACATACATAGCGATATGAGCTATGGTGATACTGATTATTGCTTTTGAGGTACTGCCAAGTTCATACATATAAACAACATGATCGATGACCCTGTTATTTGTACAACAATACTGATCTTTTATTTCAAAGATTTGATGGTAAACACTACCTAGAAACTGTGCTTGGCTTTTCATCATAATATAATTAAGCACTGCAAAGGCAGTATACATAACTACTCCTGCAATTTTTTCATTTCTCAACAGAGGCCTATCTACATAGATAATACCGCCAATTAAGGCGAGATGAATACTAATAAAAAGAGTCCAATGCGTATCGATACGATTGCTTAAAGAAAGTGCTAGATCGAGGAGTTCATAAGGGGTCATTTGTGAAGTTCTTGTTAAGTTAATGTAATGAGATTATTCAATCTAGCCATTGACTGAAAACCCGATGCTCAACGTTTCATTTTTGTAATTATAATCAAAAAATTAGTCAACAGCCAAATTTAGTTTGAACTGAGTATGATATGCCAAGTTTTACTGCTTCTTTCTATGGGTATCACTTGAAAAGAGCCGTTCGAGGTAGCATTAAGTTATCAATGAGGCAATCGATGGTTATCTGTTACCTGAGTCTTATTGATTACATGCTAAAATAATTTTCTAATTTTGCTTTTATTAACCAAACAATCAACCATTATTTAGGATCCATGCACCCTATGACTAATCCACTTCTCCAAGATGATCTTTTGCCAGCCTTTGCTCAGATTCGTTCTGATCACGTGGTTGTCGCATTAACTCAACAAATTGAAGAAAATCGACAGCACTTAAATAGCATTACCACGAGAATCAATAACCAAACCTGTGATCTAACATGGGAGGGCATTGTCTCACCCATTGTTGAACAGGGTGATAGACTCTCTCGTCTGTGGTCCCCGGTGTCACATATGAATTCAGTGGTGAGTAATGATGATTTTAGAGAGGCCCATGATGCCTGCTTGCCATTGCTCACGGAGTTTTCCTCAGAAGTGGGTCAAAATAAAGAGCTGTATGAGGCCTATCGCGCACTTTCCAATTCAAAACAGTTACCACCGTTACAGCAAAAAATTATTGATGATGATTTGCTCGACTTCAGGTTAGCAGGTGTCGAGCTTAGTTCTGATAAGCAGGCACGATTTAGAGAAATTAAGAGCCGATTATCAGAGCTAGGCTCGAAGTTCAGTAATCACGTCCTTGATGCCACCATGGCCTGGTCGAAAACTCTGACTGATATCGCTGATTTGAAAGGCATGCCAGATTCTGCTATTGCTGCAGCCAAAGAGGCGTTTTCAAAACATGCAGATGAAAACTCTGATCAACACAATGATGAGAATAATCACGTAGTAGGTTATCGATTAACCTTAGATATTCCCTGCTATCTCGCAGTGATGACCTATGCTGATGATGTTAAATTGCGCGAAGAAATGAATCACGCTTACAGTACTAGAGCATCGGATCAACAGTCTCACCCAGAGTGGGATAACACGCCCATTATTCAAGAAACACTTCAGTTACGTCACGAGTTTGCACAGCTATTGGGTTTTGAAAACTATGCAGCCTATTCGCTGGCAACCAAAATGGCTAATGATCCCCAACAGGTGATGGATTTCCTAGAGCAGTTGGCATCGGTTAGCCAAGAAAAGGCAAAATCAGAATTACAGGAACTGTTGGATTTTGCTACTAATCTGGATGGCATAGAAACGTTGCATGTTTGGGATGTAGCCTATTACAGTGAAAAACTACGACAGCAAAAATATGATATTTCACAAGAAGAATTGCGCCCCTGGTTTCCTGAAGATAAAGTATTGTCAGGATTGTTTGAGATTACCTCGCGTCTTTATAATGTGAGCTTTGAAGAACAAAAAGAGGTTGACCTTTGGCACGTGGATGTACGTTTTTTTAAAATATTTGATGCAAAGAATAATCATACAGGTAGCTTTTACCTTGATCTGTACGCAAGAAGTCACAAAAGAGGCGGCGCCTGGATGGATAGCTGCCGCGACAGAAAACGAAATACTGCAGGAGAGCTTCAGTTACCTGTGGCCTATTTGACCTGTAATTTCAATGCGCCTATTGGAGATGCTCAGGCTCTGTTTACTCATGATGAGGTGGTCACATTGTTCCATGAATTTGGCCATGGGTTACACCATTTGATGACAGAGATTGATGAGATCCAGGTCTCTGGTATTAATGGTGTTTCTTGGGACGCTGTCGAGCTACCGAGCCAATTTATGGAAAACTTCTGTTATGACAAAGAATCATTGAATATCATCGCACGACATGTGGATACCGATGAACCTTTGTCTGATGTTGTTTTACAAAGACTCAATGATGCTCGACAATTTCAGGCAGCCATGCAAATGGTGCGTCAGTTAGAGTTTTCATTATTTGATTTTAGAATTCATCTTGAATTTGATCCAAGCATTGACAGTCAATTTACAAAAATCCTTCGTGAAGTTCGAGAGCAGGTTTCGGTAATGCCGCCGCCAAGCTGGAATCGATTTGAAAATGGTTTTTCACATATTTTTGCCGGTGGTTATGCAGCTGGTTATTACAGTTATAAATGGGCAGAGGTTTTGTCCGCTGATGTTTGGTCGTCATTCGAGGAAAAAGGTATTTTTGATGCCTCCGTTGCCAGGATGTTTTTAGATCAGATTTTATCTCAAGGCGGTTCCAAAAAAGCAATGGAGCTTTTTGTTAACTTTAAAGGTCGAGAACCTTCTGTTGATGCGTTGCTTGCCCAACAGGGAATTTCCAGCCACTAATGTCTGATGTTGTTATCAGTGTTTATCATCAACAGTATAAAAAGCAATCAGAGGCGCTTGCTCTTAAATTATCTATGACCATCGATGATTGTTCTGAGACTATAGTAGAGAGTAGCGTAGAGAATAAAGCAACGAGCTTGGTTGAAAACCAAAGTGACACAGTCATAGGATTTGAGCTTTATTATGAGGATGATAGTCTTAAACTGCGTCAACATGAGAGTAAAAACCATGAGAGTCGCAACCAGAAATCGGTGGGCGCTGTCTGGGTGGATTTTTGCAGCGGTAAATCGATGTATCGTCAAAAGCATCAAACTAAAGGAAAGTTGCCCATCCTAAAGGCCTGTGGGATTAAGAATAATCACCGGCCTATGATCATTGATGCGACAGCAGGACTCGGTCAAGATTCTTATTTACTTGCAAGCTCAGGTTGTGAAGTCCTGTGTATTGAGCAACACCCAGTGATTGCAGCGTTGCTTGCTGATGGAATGGCTCGTGCTCTAAAAGGCCAAGATTGGATAAAAGACAATATTAGTCGAATGACTCTCAAGCAACAAAAAGCAGAACTTGCATTGCAACAGTCTTCAGCTGAAGTGATCTACCTGGATCCCATGTACCCCATTGAGGAAAATCGTAAACAGGCAAAGGTTAAGAAATCAATGCAACTGTTGAGGGCGCTAGATGGAACTGAGTCTGATGAATTAGCGCTGTTTGAGTCTTGCTTTAAAGCTGCTACTGAGCGACTCGTTATCAAGCGACCTAATTGGGCGGCTCCTATGGCTGGTAATGAACCCTCCTTTAAAGTGCCAGGAAAAACCCATCGTTACGATATTTATAAGCGTTAGTTAAATTAAGTTAGCACTTACTAACTTTTATAAGCATGTATTTAACATCACCAGCGATTTTTTCTTTGATAATTTTCCACCCTTGGGGTAGCTCAAGATCCTTCAGTGATTTTTCAGTTTCTAAATAAACCACTGCCTCATCGTTCAAACAATTTGATTGCTCGAGGTTTTCAAGCACGGGTTTAACAAGTCCTTGATTGAACGGCGGATCACAAAACACAATATCAAAGAGCTGCTCGGATTGAATCTCAACCAGTGCATCCTGTTGGATGATGGTGAGTTGTGTAGTGTCCAATAATGTTCGATTGTTTTTCAACTCTCGAATAACATCTCGATGGAGCTCAATCATGGTGACCGATTGCGCACCTCTAGAAAGGGCTTCAAAACCCAAAGCGCCACTTCCGGCAAAACAATCGAGACAATGAGCATTTGTGATCATTGGGTTTATCCAATTAAACAGTGTTTCACGAATCCTAGAGGGTGTGGGTCGCAAACCTTCCACGGGGAGGAAGCTTACTTTTCGACCACGCCATTGACCAGCAATAATTCTAAGCTCACTTTTAGCAAGGGTTTGCTTTGAAGTTTTGTGATTAGAATATTTTTTACTCATGATGGCTCATTTTGTGATCTGAGAACTTTGACATCCTCACCCACCTGAAGGAAGGTGATTCCTGAAGAGCTTTTAAGCAACAGCAGGTTCCAACTCATCACTGAGCTGTCTGGTTCCTGCTTCACAGAGTAGACTAATGTCTGTCTCTCCACAGGATAACAGGCGATGACCTCGCCCTAATACATTTTTTGCACCAACTATATCAGCATGTTCCTCATGACCACATAGAACACATTCAAACTCGGACTGAGATTTTCGACTGAGTTTATTTTTATGCTGACAGACAGGACAAGTCTGACTGGTGTATTTTGGATCGACAAACAATACCTGACCACCTGACCAATGTTGTTTGTATTGCAGAAAAGTCTTGAACATCCCCCAGCCTTGTTCGAGTATGACTCGGTTCAAACCTGACTTCTGTTTCACCATCGACCCATGATTGTCCGCATCACCTTTGGCTGATTTTGTCATGTTCTTTATCTGCAAGTTCTCAAGCACAATCATAGCGTGGCTGTTGCTGAGTACGGTTGAGAGTTTATGCAGGGTATCATGACGAATATTAGCTATTTTGGTGTGCAGTCGGTTAATTTTTTCTTTGATTTTTCGCCAGTTATTAGAAAACTTAACCTTTTTGGCTAAACGTTTTTGCAGACGTTTGATTTTGTCTTTGAAAAAGTCAACATTAATAGGCTCTTCAAAGTTACCGTCTGACAAGGTAAACAGGCGTTTTACACCCATATCCACCCCAATCATGGATGTGGATGAATGGGCAGGTTCAGACAATTCCAGTTCAATCTGAATGGATACAAACCAGTATTTCCCTTGACGGGAGACGGTGACATTCTTTACGTTACCGTCTATTTCTCTGGATTTTCTGAAATTGATCCAACCCATTTTAGGCAGGAAAATTCTTTTACCATCCAGCTTAAATCCTTGGGGGAAGGAAAAACGGTCTCTGACACCTCGTTTCTTGAAAGTAGGAATTTTCTTGAGAGGTTGCTTTTTGTCAAACGCATCTTTGAATGCGCGGTCAAGTTGCTTCAGGGTTTGTTGTAAGGTCTGAGCAGGAGATAGTTTTAGAAACTCATACTCATTACTTTTTTTCCAGAGTTTGCTAAACCAGTCCAACTCCTGATACCAGAGTATCGGCTGTTTGTTTTCCAGACGATGCAAGTTCAAACCTAAAGCCTTATTCCACAAAAAACGACAATTACCTGCATACTGAACCATTAACTGCTCAGTCTCTGCATTAGTATTGAGTCTATACTTGTAAGCTTTACGAATGATCATGACTCAAGTATACTCTTGGTCTATGGGTGATTCAAGGGAAATAAGAACAGGCAGACATTGTGTATTTCTAATGCACGTTCATTTGGTCTTCGTGACTAAATATAGGAAAACAGCGTTTTCAAAAGTGGTTCTGGAAGATATGAAAAGCATCTTTGAAAACGTCTGTACTGACTTTGAAACACAATTAAGTGAATTTGATGGAGAATGCGATCACGTTCATTTGCTGGTGAATTACCCACCTAAAATTTCAGTATCAAAACTGGTTAATAGCCTCAAAGGTGTATCATCCAGAATGTTAAGGAAGAATCATCCGCAATTTTTAAAATATTACTGGAAAGGTGTTCTCTGGAGTCCCAGCTATTTTGCTAGCTCCTGCGGTGGGGCACCCATTGAGATTATCAGGCAGTATATTGAGCAACAGAATACACCACACTAAAAGTAATGGGGCTGATCCCTGACCTGAAGGACGGAGTATTTCGCTTCATCTTCTAAGAGATTTTTGGATAAAAATGTTAGGATACATCAAATTCTAATATTGTGAATCAACAACGACAAATATCAATGAATGACATTCCAGAAAACACAGAAAGCAATAAGCCAAAAAAGAAGTTATTTTCATGGTTCGGAAGGAAATCAGATGAAGTAACGACTGATGAATTGGTTTCAGAAGAACTAGATGCTCAAATAAATGAGCCTGATCATCTGATCACTGAAGAAACCTCCAGTGAAATGGTAAAAGAAACCAACGAATCGTTCTTCGCAAGGTTAAAATCAGGATTAAGCCGAACGAGAGGTAATTTTTCTGAAGGTTTGGCTAATCTATTTCTCGGCCAGAAGAACATTGATGAGGATCTTCTTGAAGAACTCGAAACCAGTCTGTTAATGGCTGATATCGGTGTGGATGCAACACGTCAAATCATCAGCTCTCTCACTGAAAAAGTTTCTCGTAAAGAGCTCAAAGATTCGTCGGCATTGGGATTAGCGTTGCGAGAAGAGCTTGAATCACTTTTGAGTAAAGTTGAAACTGAATTGGTTATTCCAGAGCAAGATTCACCCTTTGTGATCCTAATGGTAGGAGTGAACGGTGTTGGCAAAACAACCACCATTGGCAAACTTGCTAAAAAGTTTCAACAGGAAGGCCGCTCAGTGATGTTAGCCGCGGGCGACACTTTTAGAGCGGCGGCTGTGGAGCAATTACAGGTATGGGGTGAACGAAATAACATTCCCGTGGTGGCGCAACATACCGGTGCGGATAGTGCTTCGGTTATTTTTGATGCCTTGCAATCGGCAAAGGCCAAAAATATTGATGTGCTCATCGCCGATACTGCAGGTCGTTTGCACACCAGTGGTAACTTGATGGAAGAACTGGTCAAAGTGAAACGAGTCATGTCAAAGCTCGATCCAGAGGCTCCTCATGAGGTAATGTTAGTACTTGATGCAGGTACCGGTCAGAACGCAATTAATCAGGCGCAGCAATTTAATGAGTCGGTATCACTCACTGGTTTGGTGCTGAGTAAATTAGATGGCACTGCAAAGGGCGGTGTTATATTTTCAATCGCTAAAAATATTGGGATCCCGGTTCGCTACATTGGTATCGGAGAAGGGATTGATGATTTGAGATCCTTTAAGAGTAAAGATTTTATTGAGGCCCTGTTTGATGATCCGATTTAACAACGTATCAAAACGATATGAAAATGGCCACGATGCCTTAAAACACATCAATATCAATCTTGATAAGGGTGAAATGGCTTTTCTGACGGGACATTCTGGTGCAGGAAAAAGCACCCTGTTAAAACTCATTACCCTTGTTGAGCGTTCGACACGTGGTGAAGTTTGGGTTAATGACGTTAATTTGAACAAGGTGAGTAACCGAAAAATTCCTTTTGTGCGTAGAAATATCGGTATGATTTTCCAAGATCACCGACTGCTTTTTGATCGAACCGTTTTTGATAACGTTGCCTTACCCTTAATCATTGCAGGACATCCTCACCGAGAGATTGGCCGACGAGTGCGGGCGGCTCTTGATAAGGTTGGGCTTCTTTCAAAAGAAAAGCTCGAGCCCATCATGCTCTCAGGCGGTGAACAACAAAGGGTGGGTATTGCACGTGCGGTTGTTAATAAGCCTCCTATTTTACTGGCCGATGAGCCCACAGGTAATCTTGACCCTGAGCTATCAGCAGAAATTATGGGATTGTTTCAGCAGTTTAATCAGGTCGGAGTCAGTCTTTTGGTAGCAAGTCACGATTTGGGGCTCATTGCCAGAATGCGCTACCGTACCATTACTCTTAAGGCGGGATCTCTAGTATCAGATGGGGGGAGTATTTAATGTCTCCAGCTAACAAGAGCACCGACAAAAGGGGCGCAAGTTCTCAGAGTGTTTCCGTTAATTCTCGTTTGAGCATGTTTTTCTATCTTCATCGTCAAGAAATCAAGAATAGTTTTAATAGTATGGTCAAAACCCCCATCGCCTCACTGATGACCCTTGCTGTCCTTGGAATTGCTCTTGCCTTACCGGCAGGACTGCAGGTGGTGTTAAAAAACTCCAGTGTGTTAAGTGAAAACTGGGATGGCGCATCACGCTTTTCATTGTATTTAAAGGAATCGGTACCCGATGAAAGAGCACAAAGTCTCAGTAACCGCTTAAAGGCGCGTTCTGATGTTGAGAAAGTAGAGTTGATCAGCAGGGCTCAGGCGCTTGAAGAGTTTCAGGAAACATCGGGTTTAGGGGATGCGTTAGAGCAGCTTGATGAAAACCCTCTGCCTATTGTTTTAGAGATTTTACCTACTGAGTATTACTCAACACCTGAAGAATCTGAGCGAATGCTCGCAGAATTTAAAAAACTGCCAGAAGTTGAAATTGCTCAACTCGATATGCAATGGGTGAAGCGGCTTTATTATCTGTTAGAGCTGGCCGATCGTGCGGTTTTTGCATTGGCGATGCTTCTGGGATCTGCAGTATTGCTCATTGTTGGAAATACCATTCGGCTTGCCATTCAAAATAGGCGCGAAGAGATTGAGATAATCAAGCTCATCGGAGCGACCAACGCATTTATCCGGCGACCATTTTTATATACGGGCATTTGGTATGGTATTGGTGGTGGTCTGTTTGCAATTAGCTTAATTGCCTCTTCACTCTGGTGGTTATCTGATCCTATCAGTGAATTAGCAGGGCTTTATGATTCTGGTTATCGTCTTGAAGGGCTATCGTTTATGGAGATGTTAAATCTTCTCGGATTTAGTACGTTTTTGGGTCTTTTTGGCTCATGGGTCTCTGTTAGTCGTCACTTAAGTCAAACAAATCCTACATAAGCAACTGGTTGTTGATGTTTTTCGCATTTTTTAACAATTTTTACCCACTAACCAATATATTTTCATAGACAAACAACTTACTTAGTAATTATTGCTATAGCTTCATCAAAGTGGCGATTAGAAGCCGTAAAATCGGGTTTGTTCTTGCTATTGTGGAGTTTTTGTCTTGTTTAAGGCAATAAATATATTGTTTCTAACAATATAGCTATGTATTTGGGGTATGAATTCATGTTGATGTGGGTATGATTCTTTATTGACTGATTTATTTACCGCTAAAATGAAACATTTTCAGTTTGTAGCACTCTATATAAAAGAATGGTAATATAAGCAGGTACACATTATGTGCCTTATTTGGTGTCTGATGGCAGAGCCTAGTTTGAGGCATGATAGAGAGAAATAATATGAGAGAAATTAGCAACGCTATGGCGCTGGCTGTCCCTCAGGGAAGCATTGACGCTTACGCACAACAAATCAACGAAATACCGGTACTTTCAGCAGAAGCCGAAAGAGATCTGGCACGCCGTTATACTGAACAAGAAGATATTGACGCAGTTCGTCAATTAATCCTATCTAATCTACGCTTTGTCGTTCACGTCGCTCGTGGCTATAGTGGTTATGGTTTACCGCAGGCCGATTTAATCCAAGAAGGTAATGTTGGATTAATGAAAGCGGTGAAACGATTCAATCCTGAGCACGGTGTTCGACTCGTCACCTTTGCAGTTCATTGGATCAAAGCAGAAATACATGAATATGTATTAAAAAACTGGCGCATTGTTAAAATCGCCACAACAAAAGCACAGCGGAAGTTATTTTTTAACCTAAGAAAGAATAAAAAACGTTTGGGTTGGTTTACTAACGATGAAGTTAATGCTGTAGCTAAAGATTTAAATGTTGATCCTGCGGAAGTCCTTAGAATGGAAAGCAGGCTTAACTCCAAAGACATGACATTTGACGCTCCTGTGGGTGAAGATGATAGCTATTCACCTTCGATGTATTTAGAAGGCAATAGTGTTGATCCTGCTCAACAGGCAGAAGCCGATAACTGGCAGGATATTCAAAGCCGAAAACTAGAGCTTGCACTTGCAACACTCGATGAGCGCAGTCAAGATATACTCCAGCAACGTTGGTTGAGTGAAGACAAATCAACACTGAGTGAACTTGCGGGCAAGTATGGAATTTCTGCAGAACGTATTAGACAGCTTGAAAATAATGCAATAAAGAAATTGCAGCAGGCGATGTAATAATGTTGAATTGCTACTTTAGGTAGTCAATAGTTGGTAGATACTAAAAAGGCATCAATTGATGCCTTTTTTTATGCAGGTTGGTTCTACAGAGGGCTATTTTTTTAGACTGCTCAAGACTCACTTTCGTTGGGCACAAACCTGATTACGACCTTTATTTTTAGCCCGGTACATTGCTTGATCGGCACGGTTTAGAACATCTGTAAAGGTGTCCTCATTTTCAAAGTTGGCAACACCGAATGATATGGTAACTTTGAAATCGGATGATCCCTCATGGATTTCATTATTTTGTATTGCTAATCGAATCTTATTGGTGGCTTTAGTCGCCTCAGTAAGTGTTGTCTCAGGCATTAGGATGACAAATTCCTCACCGCCGTAGCGTGCAACAAAATCAGTGGTACGAATTTCATTCTGAATGATCGCCGCCGTGTTTTTAAGTGCTGTATCTCCAGCAATGTGTCCATAGGTGTCGTTGATCTCTTTAAATAAGTCAATGTCCCCCATAATAAGACTCAATGGTTTTTTGTAGCGTCTCCAACGGTTGTATTCTAGATGTAATCGTTCATTGTAGGCATGCCTGTTGGGTAATTTGGTTAGCGGATCGGTCAGAGCCCTTATTCTTTGTTCTTGTAAATTATCTTTAAGGTGATCGGTCTCCGTACGGGTTTGATCAAGTTCATGGGTAAGATCAGCAATTCTGCTAGTGGCATCATTTTCAAGAGTCTTACGTTCATTATCAAACTTAGTTACACCCTTAAGGATAGATTCGAGGCTAAGAGAGATAGTATCCTCTAGGTTTTCTATTTCAGATAGGTTTGTGAGCTTATCTTGTAATTGAGTCACTTCATCATTGATACATTGACTGAAATCATCACCACAATCCGATATTGCTTGGTTTGTTTCCTGGCCTTTAGTAATACAGGTACTAACAACCTCTAATCTACACTTAAGTTGTACCAAGAAGGATTCAAATTTACCGTTTGAATTAGAGATAAAACTTAAAATGAGCTGACTTATTTCTTCTATAAACACACAGAGTTCTTTAATATCAGTCATTGTGGTGGTGCTACTGTGAATTTGTTTTAGTCCTTCATCCTGATCGGGTGATAATTCAATTTGTGTAAATAATTGTAATAAAGGGCTAGTAATGTCACGAATTTCAGATTGGCCAAGAAACGTCGTTGTTTGATTAACCTCTTCTTGTTTGGAACTTATTTCAGTGAGAATCTCAGGCTCTAAAAGGACAATAAGATCGGGAATGATGGTGACTGCACGGGTTTCTTTATTTAATCCTTTGAGGTAATTCTGAAGTTTAATTTTTATATTGCTAGAGATTGGCTGTTCAAGAAATTCGTTAATGAGGATTTCAGCGGGCATTAATTTAAAAAGTTTAATGAGTTTATCATTTCCAGGTGTAGCGGCAGATTGAGTTAAGGTCGTGCAGATGGTTGAGACTTGATTTTTAAGGTCTTTAACAGTTGCCCCAATTTTAATCATTTTTTTAAAGGACGCAATCTCGTTATCAACCAGTTTGTTTCGACCTTCCCCAACAGATGACAAATGATGTAAGCACTCGATTAACAGACGGTCATTCGACTCGGTTGTTTCATTGGTATCAGCATCTCGATTGAATAATTTACTGAATAATGAACTGTCTTTTTTATCATTCATACATTTGTTCCGTTTGATGGCATGGGGACTAACTGATCACTAATCCTTGTTGGATGATAATTAATAGTGTCATCCTGTTCATTAAGTATAGAGTCTGGTATCAAAACTTCCAGTGCGATTGGCAAATGATCTGAGATTGGATCGGCGAGGACTGATTGAGAGACAATTTCAATTTGTGGTGAAACTAGAATGTGGTCGTATTTATGTTTGGGCTGCCAGCTAGGAAATGTTGCTTCTGGAGGGTTGGTCGATGTTTTAAGCGTGACACCATGATGAGCGAATTGGTCAAGGAGTTCATCACTGGAACAGTTCAAGTCACCCATCAGCACAACATAAGGACAGTCGCGGATGATGTCGGCAAGATACTTAACCTGTAGTTTTCGAGCTCTTTTGCTTAATGCAAGATGTGCCATGATCACTTTAAGCTTAGCTTTACCATCGCCAAGGCAGGCTTCAATAGCACCTCTTCCGGGTATTAGGCCCGGTAGTTTGTGATTAGTAATTTGGCTAACGGGATATTTTGTGAGTAGACCATTACTGTGTTGTGCTAATTTTCCAAGGTTACGATTACACTGGTGATACCAGTAGGGAAATCCGGAATAATTGGCTAATAATTCAACCTGATTGATGTAACTGCTACGCATGCTTCCACCATCAACCTCTTGTAGAGCAACGATGTCATAGGGCTTGAGTAATTGACTGATATTGTGCAGGTTTTCTAGGCGCTTCTGATTGGGCAGTAGATGTTGCCAACTCGCGATTATATAATCAGCAATATTACGTGTTTTAATGCCCACCTGAATGTTATAACTCAATAATCGCAGAGTTTGTTTATTCTGATGTGCTGGATGTGAACCTGATTTCACGCCTCATCTACTCGCTTTTTCTGATGGCTGTTGCTTGGTTGATGTTAAGGATTTACTACCGTTAGCCGGTCAAGAATTAATATCATCTGTTCGGAAGTTGTTGCCATAGCAGCATCTGAAATCCATCGATCATTAATAATGATAGTCGGTACTCCAAAAATTGGTAGTTTTTTGGCATCATTTTGCAATGTTTTAAGTTCAACGTTAATAGCGTGAGACTGAAACCGAACCATAAAATCAAGGGTGTCTATATCCATGAGCTCTAAAAACACTTCAAGTTCATCGACATTCTTTACGGACATTTGTTGAAAATGAATGGCTTGATAAAGTGATTCGAGTAACAAAGCGTCGATGTTCATTGATTTTGCGACAAGCCAGGCTTTTGCTAGCAGCCGCCAGTGCGGTCGCTTAACCAAGGGTATTCGTTGTATGACAATTTCTGGATGATTCTCATGCCAATCATTTATGGCGAGTTCAAGTTGATAACAGGAGACGCTTTGGGGCCAAAAATAAAATTTTATACCCGACTGAATAGGTTTGGTGACAGATAGTGGTTGATAGTGTTTGCCTTCAATAATCTGTTTACTGGTTAAAGGAGCGGCGTATGATACGGCTTGATTAACAATCAAGACCAATGGAATCAAAAGATTTATAAGCAGTCGTCTTAAAATAATCATCTTCTTAGATTCAAGTAATAAGTGATAAAAATAAAAAGGCGGCAATTAAGCCACCCTTTATTAATATGCTGTATTGATAGAGCTAGTGAAGTCCAGCAAGATAGTTGGATACGGCCTTTATTTGTTCATCACTCATGTTTGCAGCAATACTATTCATCATGGTTGTCCCATCGTTAGTACGGCTGTTGTTTTTGAAGTTATTAAGCTGAGTAATAACATAAGCAACTTTCTGACCTGACAGTTGTGGAAAGCCAGCTGCATCTAGGCCCGCGCCGTTAGGTCCATGACAACCGCTGCATGCCATAACACCTTCTTTGCCGCCGCTGTATATCGCTGAACCCAGTTCAATGAACTCTTCTTTGGCTGCACCGCCGGTCAATGTTTGACTAGAAAAATAAGCAGCAATGTCATCAATGTCTTCATCGGTGAGCGCAGAAACCATAGCGTTCATAGAGGGGTCACTACGTTTGCCGTCTCTGAAATCTTTAATCTGCTTAGCTAAATATCCAGCGCCTTGACCAGCAAGATTAGGCCACATGTCTACATTGCTGTTGCCATCTGCACCATGACAAGAACCACAGACAAGAGATTTGTTTTTACCAGCAGCGGCATCTGCCGCAGTTAGTTGAGTAGTTACTAACGCTATTAATAATAAAGATGCGATAATAATAGATTGTTTCATGATGGTTCCTTTCACAGATGCCAATAAACCATAAAGGCAATTGATTGATAGTGATCGACAAAGTATCGTCAGTTTTGTTAATGGATGCGGAATTATACAGTTTTTTTAGGGTGA
>JAUUZN010000093.1 GCA_030589945.1 Gammaproteobacteria bacterium
CCTCTAGATTCATCAAGTACAGTAATGTTGGCGCAATATCAGATAGCACGCCATCATTAATAATCATCCGCGCGTCACGGCCATGATAGATAAAGGGTACAGGTCCTGATGTATGGGCGGTGTGAGATTGACCCGTTGTATCATCGTGCATCTTCTCAGCGTTACCATGATCGGCAGTGATGATACATTCGCCACCCACAGCATCTAAACTTTCAATTAGTTTTCCAATGCATTCATCCAATGCTTCGATGGCTTTAACTGCTGCACCAAAGTTTCCGGTATGTCCTACCATGTCAGGGTTAGCAAAATTACAGATAATCAAGTCATGGGCTTTCGAAGCAATGGCCTGTTGAAATTTCTCTGTTAGCAAAGGGGCATTCATTTCTGGTTGTAGATCGTAGGTTGCCACATCTGGAGATGGAATAAGAATACGATCTTCCCCTTCAAAAGGAGCTTCCATTCCACCGCTAAAGAAAAAAGTCACATGTGCGTATTTTTCTGTTTCTGCAATCCGTAACTGTTTACGTGATTGTTTGGCGAGCCATTCGCCAAGGACATTGGTTAACTCCATTTTCTTGTAGGCGATGGACGTATCAATGTTGTCTGCATATTGAGTCAGCATTACAAAATCAACGAGAGCGGGGCGTTGCTTTCTCTCAAATCCTGTGAACTGGTCATCGACCATAGCCCTTGTTATTTCTCGAGCCCGATCTGCACGAAAATTCATAAAGATTACTGCATCAGAATCGTTGATTGAAACCGCATCGCCAATACTGGTTGGTGCGACAAATTCATCATTTTCATCACGAGCATAGGCTGCGTGGAGACCTTCAATACCCGTAGTGCTCGAATATTGGGCATCTGCAGCCGTGAGTAGATAATAAGCCTTCTCAACCCTATCCCAACGATTATCACGGTCCATTGCATAGTAACGCCCAACAATTGATGCTAGCCGACCACAACCTGCTTGCCGAAAAGTTGAATCAATCTCTTCTAAGGATTGTGCTGCACTTCTTGGTGGAGTATCTCGTCCGTCTAAGAATGCGTGTAAATAGAGTTTTTGTATTCCAGCAGCAGCGGCCATATTGATCATCGCTTTTATGTGCTGCTCGTGGCTATGAACTCCACCTGGGGATAATAAGCCCATGATATGTAAGGCAGACTGATTGGCTAAGACTTTGCTAATGGCTCCTGTCAAAGCGGGATTACTTTGGAAGCTACCTTCTTCGATACCTTTAGTAATTCGGCTAAAGTCTTGATCGACCACACGCCCTGCTCCAAGATTGAGATGTCCCACCTCAGAATTGCCCATCTGTCCAGCGGGCAATCCAACGTCTACACCAGAGCCAGAAATGAGGCTGTGACAATCTTCTCTCCAAAGCCTGTCCATGACCGGTGTTCTGGCAGATAAAATTGCATTGTTTGTAGGATCTTCACTGTAACCCCATCCATCTAGGATAATCAGTGCGATTGGTTTTGCCTGTTGGGTCATTTAATCATCTCGAGCCACTTAATTTATGCCACTTATTCTAACTGAAAACCGATCCCTTCAGTTGAAAACTTTCACCAATAATATTAATAAGCTCACATTTATAGCGATTAGTAGGGGCTTGCTGTAAACTGCGCAAATATCAATGAGGGCTAAATAAACCAATATGTCAAACACTGAAAAAAACGACCAACATACATTTCAAACCATGGGTTTAGCTGATCCCATACTGAAAGCCGTAGAAGAACAAAATTACACAACCCCTTCGCCTATTCAGGCCCAAGCAATACCAGCGGTATTAGCAGGCAAAGATGTGATGGCTGCGGCTCAAACCGGAACGGGTAAGACTGCGGGCTTTACTCTGCCCATATTACATATGTTATCTGAGGGTAAAAAAGCTCAATCTAACCATGTACGCACCTTAATCCTCACTCCCACTCGTGAACTCGCTGCACAGGTTGAAGCCAGCGTTACCACCTATGGAAAATACTTGCCTTTAAGCTCGGCAGTTGTCTTTGGAGGTGTAAAAATAAACCCTCAAATGATGAAATTGAGAAAGGGGGTCGATATTCTGGTTGCCACTCCCGGTCGACTGCTTGATTTATATCAGCAGGGCGCAATCAAATTTAATCAATTAGAAATTTTAGTACTTGATGAAGCCGACCGGATGCTCGATATGGGTTTTATCAACGATATTAGAAAAATTCTCAACCTTTTGCCTAAGAACAGACAGAATCTAATGTTTTCAGCCACATTTTCTGAAGATATTCGCGCTCTAGCAAAAAAGATGGTCAACCATCCTGTTGAAATATCAGTAAGTCCTCGCAACAGTACCGTAAAGTCGGTTAAACAGTGGGTCTATCCAGTCGATAAAAAACAGAAATCAGCACTGCTTGCTCACCTCATTGAAGAGCACCAATGGTATCAGGTGCTTGTTTTTACTCGCACAAAACATGGCGCGAATCGGCTTGCAAAATACTTAGATAAGCGAAACATAATGGCGGTGCCCATCCATGGAAATAAGAGTCAAAGCGCTCGAACGAAGGCTTTAGCCGGTTTTAAAAATGGTAAAATCCAAGTTTTAGTGGCCACAGATATAGCAGCAAGAGGTCTTGATATTAGTCAATTACCACAGGTGGTTAATTTTGATTTACCCAGTGTTGCAGAAGATTATGTCCATCGAATTGGCCGGACCGGCCGTGCTGGCTCAACAGGTCAGGCCATTTCATTAGTCTCTGCCGATGAAATAAAACAATTGATGGGTATAGAGCGACTGATTAAACAACTCATTACTCGAAAACTAATTGATGGCTTTGAACCAGACCATGATGTTCCCCAAGCGGTTCTCGATACTCGACCCATTAGAGCTGCCAAACCCAAAAAGCATAATAATCAGAGTAACAAGAATTCACGAAATCAATGGAAGCCTAAAAACAAGCGTACTGCTCACTCAAAACCAGCTGAATCAGCAAACCGATCTCAAACGAAAAAAAGTTCGCCCTATAAGGGAAGAGGATCTAGCAAAAATTCTTAAACAAATTTTATCGAGTCACCTTTGTTATAAAAAAACACCACATCGTCATCAATAACATCGAGTTGCCAATTATAATGATTGGCAATCCATTGAAACGTCTCTACAGAGTAAAAGCAAATGTGTGTTGGATCATTTTTATAATGCCATTTTTTAAAACCCTCAAGACTTGTAACTCGCTTAGTCATTACTGCCAAAATAGAATCGACTGTTAGCATGTCATTGAGAGCATCCAGTAAATGTGCGGGCTTGGCAATATGCTCGATGACTTCAGTGAGAATAATAAAATTATAACGTCTTTTAAGTAGCTCTTTATTGTTTGCATAATAAAGATCGTAGTTAGCGACTCGATATCCAGCATCACCCATCATCGCTTGAATTGCAGGTCCCGGTCCACAACCAAAATCTAAACCCTCGACGTTTTTATATACAGGTTCGCTTTCTTGTAATTTTTCTAACAGTGGCTCGACAAGTCTTGAAAGGAATTTTCTATAACCAAGATCATTTGGATTATTTTGATGCAGATCATATTCTGTTTTTTCGGCTGTGGATGATAAATAAAACTCTTTGGGTACATACACAAGACGACAGTTCTCACATTGTAAGTAGCTGCGTTTCTGATCAGCACAATATTCAATGGGTACAAATTCGCTTGAAGAATTATTTTTAGCTTCACAAAGTGGACAGGGTTCCAAAATAACCTCATAGTTAACCATCAATGATCCCATAATGGACATATAATCATAACTATGAAACAGATGAATAACATTAGTTTTCGCACTGAAAACCTTAAAAAAGTCTATGTAACCGGAGAAACAACCGTGCATGCTTTAAGAGGTGTCGATATTGAAATCCCTTCAGGTGAAATCGTCGTAATGTTAGGTCCGTCTGGAAGTGGTAAATCTACTTTTTTGAATATCATCGGTGGGTTAGATAAACCATCATCCGGCCATGTATATTTTAAGGGGGACGATCTTTCTAAACTCAGTACGCACCAACTAACACTGTATCGTCGGGAACATGTGGGTTTTGTTTTTCAAGCCTACAATCTTGTACCGAGCCTGACCGCTCTTGAAAATGTTGCTCTGGTCACTGAGATTTCATCAAACCCTATGGATCCCTTGACTGCACTTGAAGCGGTTGGACTAAAAGCGCGAGCTAAACATTTTCCATCTCAACTATCAGGAGGTGAGCAGCAACGCGTTGCTATTGCCCGCGCGCTAGCTAAACGCCCTGAGATCCTTTTATGTGATGAACCAACCGGTGCCCTTGATAGTGAAACAGGTGCCGTGGTATTGCGTGCCTTATTGGAAGTAAATGAAAAGTTTGGAACGACCTGCATCATCATCACCCACAATGCATCGATTGCAGAACTCGCGCATCGGGTGATGCATTTTGTCGACGGTAACATCAATCAAATAGAGCTCAATAGCGTTAGAAAAACTCCTGAAGATATTAGCTGGTAAAAAATGATCGGAGCACTCAACCATAAACTGTTAAGAGACACCTGGAATATAAAGGGGCAAATGGCCGCTATTATTTTGGTGATGGCCGCTGGAATTGCTGTCTACATTATCACCTTTGGTGTTCTTGATAGTCTAAAACTAACACGCGATACCTATTACGATCGCTACCAATTTGCAGACGTATTTAGCAATTTAAAACGAGCTCCTGAGTCTGTGAAAACTCGAATTGAGGAAATCCCTGGTGTTTCGGTGGTTGAAAGCCGTGTAATTTTTGGCATAACACTGCAGATGCCGACACTTAATGAACCGGCCACCGGCAAGCTCATATCACTCCCTGATGGAAGGGAGCCTCTACTCAATAAACTCTATCTGCGTTCTGGGCGAATGTTGTACCCCAATGAAGAAGACGCGGTTGTTGCTGACGAAAGTTTTTTCAAGGCTCACAATTTAGATCTGGGCGATAAAGTCTCTGTCATCTCTAACGGTCACAAGCGTCAATTAAAAGTAGTCGGAGTAGTGCTTTCTCCTGAATATGTTTATAGCATAGCGCCAGGTGCCTTAATGCCCGATGCAAAACGCTTTGGTGTCTTCTGGATGAGCCGGCGCTCACTTGAAGCTTCGGTCAATATGAAGGGCGCCTTTAATGATATATCCATTAAGGCCGACAGGAATGCAAACCTAGATCTCATTGAACAAGTACTCGATCAGGTTTTAAAGCCCTATGGGGGCAAAATATCCTACGCCCGAGACGAGCAAATTTCTAACTTTTTTGTCTCTAACGAGCTCAAACAACTCAATAGTATGGGCATGATTGCACCGGTTATATTTTTAAGTGTTGCTGCATTTCTAATTAACGTGGTCATGTCACGCCAAATTGCCACCCAGCGTGAACAGATAGGCATGTTAAAAGCGGTTGGCTATCAAGATATTGAAATCTCATTGCATTATCTGAAAATGGTACTCTTTGTGACGTCCCTCGGCTCAATCATTGGCTTAGTTCTAGGTGCCTGGATGGGTGCTGGTATGACAAAGATGTACACCGAATTTTTCCATTTTCCCATTCTCAAGTACAGCTTCTCTATTGAAGTAATGATTTTTTCTGTGCTTTTTTGTACCCTTTCAGCGGTCTTTGGCACATTGTTTTCCATAAGGCGTGCAGCGAACTTGCCTCCTGCAGAAGCAATGCACCCTGAGAGTCCTACGGAGTTTAATGAGTCATTTTTAGAACGTATGGGTGTTCATAAGCATTTATCATTCCTAAGTCGTATCATCTTGCGTCAACTTGAACGGCGACCAATACGCGCATTAATGTCGGCCTCAGGCATGGCGCTAGCGCTCTCTATACTGGTATTCAGTTTTTTCATGGAAGACTCAATGGTCTACCTGATGGATGTCCAGTACGGAGAAACTCAGCGCGAAGATATTAACTTTTCCTTTGTCGAACCAAGACCCTATAAGGCGCTCGAAGAAATAAAAGCCTTACCGGGTGTTATGAGTGTAGAACCCATTCGGAATATTGCGGTACTACTCAAGTATCAACACTTTACTAAACGAAGCACCATCACAGGATTAAATCCAAGGCCCGATCTTAGAAGAGTCATCGATAATCAATTAAACCCTCTAGAAATGCCTACAAACGGAATTCTACTGAGCAAAAAACTTGCTGAAATTCTCAATATTTCATTAGGGGATACCATTAAAGTCGAAGTTCTTGTTGAAAAACGCCCCACTCTTTACATACCCGTGGTGAAAATTAGTCAACAATTTATTGGCACGGGTGCCTTTATGGATATTCGTGCATTGAATTCAATACTCGATGAAACACCCAAAATTACCGGTGCGATGGTGATGATGGACCCTCATTATTCAGCGGTACTGTTTAAGAAATTAAAAGAGATCCCTGCCATAATGGGGTTAAATATTATTTCTATCTTACGTCAAATATTCGAAGATTTATTGGCAGAAAATCTGTTGAAAATGGTTACAACCAATATACTATTTGCAAGCTTCATTAGCTTTGGTGTCATCTATAACACATCGCGAATCGCTCTTTCTGAACGCAGCAGAGAACTGGCAAGCCTTAGAGTATTAGGGCTCACTCGACGCGAAGTTGCTTATATACTGTTTGGTGAGCTTGGACTCATAACCTTGCTCTCCATTCCTCTAGGTATCTTAATTGGAAGTTATCTTGCAGCCGGAATGACGGCTTCAATGGAAAGTGAATTATTCCGTATACCCTACTACATAAAATACAGCACTTACGGATATTCAGTATTAATTGTTCTACTAAGTACTGTTTTATCTTTTTATCTGGTGTGGCGACAGGTTGATCAGATAGACTTGGTCAGTGCACAAAAAGGAGTTGAATAGTGTCCGTCAATCAATTTAAAAGCATCATAAAATTAATCCTAGGACTTGGTCTAGTTGCGCTACTTGTATTTGCATTTATTCCTGAGCGAATTAAGGTTGATTTTGTCACCGTTACAAAAGGTGATCTGCTGATCACCATGGAAGGTGAAGGGAAAACTAGAATTCACGATATTTATGTGGTGTCCACACCCATTGATGGTCGCATTACCCGCATCGAAAGCGAACCTGGTGATCGAGTCACCGCTGGAATCACCATCATCGCAAATATGCACCCGGCAAATCCGCAGTTTTTAGATAAACGCTCGGAGATACAGGCAAAGGCCGATGTCGATGGAGCGCAGGCGGCACTCGCCCTAGCAGCATCAAAGGTTAAACAAACAAAAGCACAGTTAGATTTTGATCTATCAGACTATAGGCGAACTGAAGAGCTCTTTAATAAGCACAGCATTTCACAGGCTGGTTTAGAACGGGCAGAGTTAAGATTAAAGACCTTACGGGCAGAACTCGAGACGGCTAAGTCCAATCAACAGGTGATGATCTCACGACTCGAGGCTGCAAAAGCCAGGCTGCTACAACCGGACGTCGCAGACTTGGCGGCATCTGGAGAAGAGCATTGTCAAATTTGTATTCACTCACCTGTGGATGGTCGTGTACTCAGAATTCTTCATAAAAGTGAAAGTATCGTACCCGTTGGAACACCTCTGGTTGAAATAGGTAATCCTGAAGAATTAGAAGTGAACATTGAAATGCTTTCAACCAATGCTGTAAAAGTGAAGGTTGGAGACGAGGCTTTGATAAAACGCTGGGGCGGTGGAGGTGATATTAACGCCATTGTTAGACTCATCGAGCCCTCTGGATTTACTAAAATATCAGCACTTGGAGTCGAAGAGCAACGGGTTAATGTCATTTTAAATTTTACCGATCCTATTGAAAAATGGAAGACACTCGGTGATGCATTCAGAGTCGAAGCAGCGATTATTATTAGTCGTGCTGACAACGTTTTAAAAATTCCTCTGTCTGCTCTTTTTCGTCAAAATGAAATTTGGTCTGTGTTTAAAGTTATTGATGGCACAGTCATTTTACAGGAAGTAGAGGTAGGCCAAAGAAATGATCGGTTCGCCGAAATCACTGAGGGATTAGTTGAAGGCGAACAAATAATCACCCATCCAGGCAATGCAATCGAAGACGGTGTTCGCGTAGAGAAGAGATAAAAAATAGCCTCCTTTCGATTTTTTTTAAATAAAAAAAGGGCTAACCTTACGGCTAACCCTTTTATATTTTTTGCTACTTTGACTTCTTAGCTAATTTCTTAACTAAGAAAAGTGTAGCTACAATACTCTAATAATTAGAGTGCTGTAATGTTCTCTGCTTGAGGACCTTTCTGGCCTTGTGTAACAGTGAACTCAACTTTTTGACCTTCAGCTAAAGTTTTGAAACCTGAACCGTTGATAGCACTGAAATGTGCAAAGACGTCAGGTCCGTTTTCCTGCTCAATGAAACCAAAACCTTTAGATTCGTTGAACCATTTAACTGTACCAGTAGTTGTAGACATAATGTAAATCCTATATTTTCAAGAGTAATTATGGCCCACTGCAAATGTTATTCATTTACTTAGGGGCCGCTTTGCTGGAAGTGTTGCTATTTACTTATGAGAACAGGACGAGGTACTACAAATGGAGCAATCGATATTGTGCATAAATATAAAACGTACTTTCAAGCTAAATCGAATTATAGACCGATAAAATCCTTTGTCAACGTTATTTCCTTTATAACAATGGCTTATAACGTGCTTTTATAGACCATTTGTCACTAAATAGCCCCACATATGAATGAAATTTCATTGTAAAATTTTCCATTTAACCCATGAACCACTTACAATAAAATTAATATAAGGGTGATTATAGCCGCTAATTAATTAAAACCTCTTGAATGGCTGTGCTAATTTCACTCAATTCAAAGGGCTTGATTAAAATATTATCCATGCCCCATTGCTCTATGTTTTCTTTTGCAATCAAATCTCCATAACCGGTACAGAGGATGATAGGAGTTTGGGGGCTAATTGATTTCAATTTAACGGCAAGAACCTTACCATTCATCTTAGGCATACCATAATCAATGATAATACAATCATACTTCTGAAAGTGTTTCTCAAACTCTTCCAAAGCTTGTTCACAGTCTAGGTAGGACGTGATCTGGTAGTTAAGCTTGCCCAACATACTGGTCGTAATATCTAGAATCATTTGTTCGTCATCAATCAACAAAATATGACCCTGTCCTTCAATCAATGTCGGCTTTGTATTAGTTTCTACTTCTTCAGCATTCATCGATACCGGAAGATAAATGCTGAACGTTGTACCCTTGTCAAGAATACTCTCTAATTCAATGGTACCATCATGCTGCTCGACAATTCCTTGAACCACTGAAAGCCCAAGTCCTGAACCCTGGCCGATTTCTTTGGTCGTAAAAAATGGATCAAATACCCTCTCAATTACGGACTGTTTAATTCCTGTGCCTGTATCTGCAACGCTCAGGCAAATATAATCGATATGATCTTTGATTTTTTTAACATTAATCCCTTTAATTGGGCGTTTCCTAGAAATTGTAAACTGAAGATTACCGCCATCTTGCATTGCGTGACTAGAATTAAGACATAAATTAATAATAATTTGATGGATTTCATTCGGCATAGCCCACACAGCAGGCAAGTTGGCTTCAACCTCAACACTAATTAGGATATTCGAGGGCGTGGTTGTTTTAATCAGCGTAATTGCCTCGGTTAAAATATTTTCAAGGTTGACCGATTCCCGCTGTGACATCGATTGACGGCCATAGGCCAATAATTGCTGAACGAGAATCTTTGCTCGGTTCCCAGCGATAAAGATCTGCTGTAAACCACTGTAATCTTGTTCAGAACCATCTCGTTCGCTAAGAAATAGCTCGGTATAACCTAAAATAGGTGACATTAAATTATTAAACTCATGGGCAATCCCGCCCGTTAAAATGCCTATGGCCTCCATTTTTTGAGCCTGTCGATATTGAGTCTCTATTTGTCGATGTTCCGTTACATCAACAGCTATCCATACCACCGTCTTTTTGTTGTTAATGATACTGCGCATAGGAGACACTCTTCCTTCAAAGGACAGCGTTTTATCTAGGAATTCTAATTCGTAATTAACGACTTGCTTTTTATCAGAGTGAAGTGTTTTACGAATCGTTTTAACAAATAAATCAGCCCTGTCCTTAGGCAAGATATCGTAAACCGTCTGCCCTTTCAGTTGTTGTGGATTATCATGATAGTGTTGTTCATTAGGCGTTAGAATTTCCACATACCGACCATCTTCATCAATGATATAGATAATATCTGGTAGGGCATTAATAATAGAAGTAAGACTATCTTCTTGATAATCGTGCTCTGTAATATCTTGGGCTGAAATTGCAACACTCTTAAAGTCAGCTACCTTAGAGGGAAGAATAAATGAAACGATTACTTTAATATCTTTACCTTCAAGGGTCTTAAAGTTTGCCTCTTTACGAAAATAAGGCGATTTTTCCCAGATAGCATAAATCATCTCAAAAAACACTGAATCTAAATCTACACCGAAATTCTTCTGTAAATTATTAAAGAAACTAGTTTCAGAACTCGCATTAAACAGTTTCAAAGTTAGGTCGTTGACATGAACGATTCTAGTCCTATAGATAAGCTTTAATGTCTCTTTTGGATGTGACTTTGCATACTCTCGTATATTTTCAATTCCTTTTCGTCGAAGAGATTTCATTGCAGTAAGAACTCTGGAAAAATCAAGATCCCAAATTGAAATGCCGGCATTATCAAAAAGGCTACGATAGCGAGTTTCACTCTCTATTAACTTTGCCTCGGCAAGTTTTCGTTCTGTGATGTCTGGAAAGGTTAAAAATGCAGCCATTAAATTTCCATCCTTATCATAGATGGGTGTACTGCTAGCCGCCTCCCAATTTTCAGTACCATCGCCATGAACGACTCGAATTTCCTGTTGTTTTGTGGTGATACCCCTTAAGGATTTAAAAAGTGGTAGTTCATCAAAGGGTATGGGTTGATCATTGTGATCAAAGTGTTGCCAATTATTCTTAACAAGGTTCAGTGGCATCCCAATCTTTATATTAGGATTACCCAGTTGATCGTGGCTCTTAGAATTAATGGCTAGCAGGCGTGCATCTGGAGTTGCTAGTATTATGGGTACCGGCGACTGGCCAACAATTGCATCTGTTAATTTTAATA
>JAUUZN010000217.1 GCA_030589945.1 Gammaproteobacteria bacterium
CAATAGGATTGGAATTAAGCGACCTGTTACATATTATGGATAAAAGAGCTTCCAAAATTATGGAGCTCTCAATCGACCAAGAAAAACAATTAGCATCCGATCTCAAATTATTTCAAATGGCCGTATTAGTATTAAATCACTGGTCAATTCATGAAATTTGCGCAACCTTCAAATTTAATTCACATCAGGCCGTTCAATTATTAGCTAAATTGGATCGCATGAAATTAATTGACTTGCTCCCGAATAATCATATCCGAATAAAAGTATCGAGAGAGTTTGGTTGGATTGAAAATGGACCCATTCAAAAACTTTTTGAAAGCAGTGTTCAAAATGATTTTATAAAAAGTACGTTTACTAACCCCGGAGAATACAGAACCTTTCTCAATGGCATGCTTTCTAAAGCATCTATTGAAAAACTGACTAAAAAAACTAAGAGACTTGAGTTGGAATTTCATGACCTGTGTCGAGAAGATGAATCTCTTAGTAGTGGCAGTAAATATGGTATGGGAATGCTAATTGGATTCAGACCTTGGGAAATAGAATCATTTACCAAGTTACGAAGAACTAATACACTTAAGACTTACTAGGACTAATTTTTAATTGACCAGTTCTTTGGCATCATTATATTGGTTTATATTGTGCTCCTTCCAAAGTCCATAAGCACACATAACAAAGCCTACAATCCCACCAATTACAGCACCCACTACAATTCCCAATGCAGCTCCAGATAATCCTAATACAGAGACCCACAGCCACAACGGTTCCACGCTGCTGTTAAAAATCATTGGCTTAACAAAACCGATGAGAAAGCCTATTGCCCCAAATATGTTTGCGCCACCAAAAATATAACCTATGAGGTATAATAAAAGGGATTTATTGCTTTTAATTTGTTCCATCAGTTTAATCACTCAAAATCATATCTATGTGATAGATTATTAGAACTCTCCTAAGCATTGCTAAATGCAATAGTTTACTTAAGCTCTATTTAATAAATTGTAAGTTACTTAAAACACGATTTAAATGATACCTTTTCGTTAGAGGTCTAACTTATTATGACCAGAAGCATTGAATTTCGATACTTTCACGTGACTTTCTTGCTTGCCAACACCTTAAGCCCAAGTAACCCAACTCAGACTCCGAACTGATCACATAGCACTTTATTCGAACATAAACGACTTCCGTCAAGAATTGTCAGCGGCTATGAAATGCTAACTATGCTCGAGTTCAGCGGCGTTCCAATTCAGCGTCAATTATTGCAATTGCTTCCAGCGCTTCCTCATTTTGCTGATTAAAATCAAATGGAATTTGAACGACATAACCAACCCATTCTGTTAACTGGAGTTTTATATACGAATGACTAACAATGGATTTGATTATTTCAGCAGCCCTCGCATTGCTCAAACCTTCAGGACAATTTAGCGCATAGGTTTCTGCACCACGCACCATGGTATAGCAGTTTGACCAATAGTAATCTTGAACATCAGCTGGTATTAGTTGTCGTATTCCTGAACGATAAAAAGGTTTGTCATCCAAACTCAGTGCGCTGTTTTCATTTTGTGCAAGAAAGCTTTCAACCTTTTCAATGATAGTCCGATCGCGAGGCAATCCAAGCCGACGCATTTCATCATAGATAGAATGGCTAATGCGAGCATCCTGCCACTGTGAGGCATGCATAAAATCAACAAGAGTTAACCAACAATCAGTCTTACATTTACCATCATCAAACAATACAGCTAACGCTCTTTTACCTGCTGCTGCTACTTGTGCGTAACCATCACCTTTGTGTTTGGTGATATCAATACCCTTTTCAATTTCTCTTTTTAATTCACTCAGCAACTGGGTTTCTTTACTGTGAAAAGCTTGCTCGTCATTCCAGTTGGCGACTTGAATACCCACAAAGACACCAAAAACAACGATAATAAAGTCGATAAAAACTGCAAACCAGTTTTGATCATTTACGTGTTTTGTTAGGCTGCGTAAAATCATTAAAATCCTTTACTTTTATTATTTTTCCATTGCTAGTAATGTACTTCTATTAGGTATATTTATCAAACATGGAGAGGTTGATTATGTCCGTTATTCGAACAATGATTCCACCCCAATAAAATGGACAGTTAATTTTCATGAGGTTCAAGTAAAGCCAAAAGGAAATCTGTTTGCTCCAGCAACTCACTCAATTCGCGATTATAAATCTGTTGCAGCGTGAACTTCGCCTTCGCCGCGGCTAATAACTGTTCGTCTGACCTTATCAAAGTCAATCTACGGCCGTAGTCTTCCCTTATACTGTAGAGATTGGGTTTTGAACCCTCTGTTGGCACAATACCAGACAGGTGTTTAGTCATATACCCCAGAACTTCGCGAGAAATTGCCCACATCATAGTGCTCTCCTCACCAGCATCCATCAATAACGTCTGCCAATTTACTGAGGAACGTCGCACTTCTCTCGCAATTTCACTTACCGTGGTTCCGCGTGCTAAAAATACAGTCATTACACCTACTTCAGGCTCGTATGTATAAGGTGCCCAGATCGAATCTGCCAGTCCTCTACCATACTGCTCCTCAAGAAGAGCATCGGGTGTCAATGTCAGGAACCTAGTAAAGAGTTCAGCTGCTTCATCGTTATTTTGGATCGTTTCAGCAAGAGAATCGCGATTACTGCGCAACTCTATGTAAAGGGCATTCATCACCTCACTCTCTGCGAGCCGCTCTTGTCTCAACTCCCAATAGGCATCAATACTGAACGCTAGTAGAATAGATGCTATTACAGTTACCGACTCAACAATTAAGGTCTTCCAAGATACATCTCTGCCAATTAATGGATTCTTCATATACCTTCCTTTCTTTTCATTTTAAAATCTCGCCAATTGTCGATATATAACTCATTACCGATAATGTATATCCATTAGGTATGTTAATCAATTATCAGTGTATCCTGAATGTTCGTTTCTCGAACAAAGTCGACATTAAGCAACGTCATCAAAATTAATAATTCTTTATCTTTGGCAAGTTTTACAAAATACGGTCGAGCGACCAGATTGTCGAATTTCTTTTAAAATTTGATGACATTGTGGACATTCCTTTCCTTGTCTGCCATAGACATTTAATTCTTGGGCAAAGTAACCCGGTTTCCCATCGCTTTGCATAAAATCTTTTAAGGTTGTACCACCCAGTTTGATGGCTTTTGCAAGTACTTCTTTTATAACAACGACTAACCGCTCATAACGCTTTAAGCTAATTTGATTTGCAGGTCGAAGTGGCTTTATGCCTGCTAAAAATAGTGCTTCATTTGCATATATATTGCCGACCCCGACCACCAATTGTCCATTCATAATAAATTGCTTCACCGCAACCGTTCTTTTTCTTGATGCCTGATACAGATACTTTCCAGTAAATTCCTCTTCAAGTGGTTCAACGCCAAGACTTGCGATTAGAGAATGTTTATAGGGATCTAAGCCCGCCCATAAAAAGGCGCCAAATCGTCTCGGATCGTTATAGCGTAAAACCTTGCCATTACTAAACTCGATATCAAAATGATCATGCTTTTCTGGATCGTGCTTTTCAGAATAATTAGAGGCATC
>JAUUZN010000023.1 GCA_030589945.1 Gammaproteobacteria bacterium
ACAAAAAAAGACGCTTAAAAAAGCGTCCATTACCAACCAGGGTGAATTAAATTTGTGCGAGACTTTCAATCAACTCAACATTTGACTCATCTTTTAGATTTCTCTGGCCCGTTGTGATGATCATCTCATGGCTCTCAATTCCTTCAGTGATTTCTACATAGTCCGAATCAATAAATCCTAAAGAGACTGTGCGCTTATAAGCTATCCCATCTTTGACAATAAAGACCGATTTTTCTTCATCCTGAGAAATAATAGAGTCCTTGGGTACCAACAATGCTTCAGCGTGAGTATCATAGATCACACTGACTCGACTAAACATTCCTGGGCGGAGCGTTCTTGTTTTATCTTTAAGACTGACGGTCACTTTAAAAGTCCCAGTATTTTTATCGATAATTGGACTGACACGATCAATATTTCCAACAAAAGGTTGGTTCACAGCGTCAACGTAAACATTCGCTAACTGTCCCACCTCAAGAGTCGCTTTTTCTGATTCAGGGATATGAATGATCGCATATATTTCTGAAAAATTCGCAATTTGAAATGCAGCTTCATTCTGTTTTAAAAGATTACCAACTTTAATATGTCTGTTAGCGATTACACCCGCTATAGGCGCTCTGATAGTTGCATACTCAAGATTAAGTGCAGCAAGCTCAGTTGCAGCCTTCTGTGCCTGATATTGGTAATTTGTACGATCGTATGCTTCAGAACTGATCAATTGTTTTTCATAGATTTTTTTATTACGTTGCAATTCATTCGCAAGCTGACTTAAAGTTGCATTGGCACGCATTAATTCTAGTCTGAGTTTATCAACATCAAGTTGTGCCAGTGCCTGTCCAGCTTCAACAGAATCTCCTTCTTCAACGAACACCTTCTGAACTATTCCTGTGACGCGAGCAGTTACAGAAGCCTCTTCTGCAGCTTCTAATGATGCCGTTGTGCCGTAGGCAGCATCAATTTTACCAATCACAACAGGGCTTGCGACCACAGGAATACTAACAACTTCTTCCTTAGACTCTTTTGCCTGTGATTGTGTTTCACTACAGGATGACAACATCAATACCGCCAGTGATGCGGTGGTTAATATTGTAATTTTAAAACGGTTACCGTTCATGGATGCCTCTAAATTTTATACTTTAAGAGTTTCTAACTCATTCATCTTCACTTCATGAAAAGTTCATGAATACATATAATTGATGATGCATGATCAATGCCAAGCATCTTTAATGATGTCATATTACTGTTTTTAAACGTTTTTTTGTTTGTGTAAATGTTAAGAAGTGTTTCTTTCGGCCGATACTGTTAGAGGAATGACCAACTGTTGGTGAAATACACAATATGTTAAAATGCATCCGAATAGCCTTATTATCGTTAGAAGTTCAATAAACTCTGGAAATCCTGAATGTCTGAAGAGACTAAACATTTTGTAAGCAATCCCTCAGGTTCAAAGGATCTGCATGTGGCTATTCCTAAAATAAAACAACAAAATATAAATTCCACAGTCATTAATGAAACAGAACGACTTAATGCGATTTCATCTGAACCGATTGATTTACGAGATTTATTCCCTAATCAATGCCAGCCATTCCGACTGGACGGAATTACTCATTATTTTGACCCTCCTGCAGAACTCTTTTTTAACAGTCAAGTTAAACGCAACAAAGGACATTATACGCAGGCCGTATTTGAAGCGGTTCAAAAGCACGCCGCTGCCAGACTAGCATCCGGAACATACGGTGAAGAATCTGTAGATGAAGAGGCCAGTACATTTAAACCACCATCGGTCATTGAGGTTGGCTATAGCCAACATCGCCAAGAAAACAGATTAAACTTTGCTACCGATGTTGAAGTAGAGCTTCCATCAGGCAGTGTTATTCAAGCTCGCTCTGTTGATATTTCACCATCGGGTGTACAGCTGAAACTACAGTCTATCCTCGATGTCATTGTTGGGATGGAACTCGAACTTAGTTTCCCACAGCTTGAGCTGAAATATGAAAAACAGTTTGGAACCATTACCTATCGGTTGATGAAAAGCGATATTGGTTCAATGTTTATGACTTTAAAACTTGCCAGAGTGGATCCAGGTGAACACCCTTTTGATCTATTTCTTGAAGATTTTATCGACAGCAAAAAACATCGTTATCGAATAGATGCAGAAGACTCAAAGTTGGCTCTAACTGCGAAAGCATGGGAATATTTGTACATAAAGTCTCTCCCCTATCTCGCCTGTTTTGTTGCTACTAGGGGTGAAAAAGTACAGATTCAAGAATTGGCCATATCAAACCAGAATAAAAAACAACTCTCCGGGCTTGGAAACAGTATGTTGAGTATGCTTGAACAACAGATGGGCTCATTCCGACTTAATAGTATTGTCACCCATGATTCTTCTCCGCCGGAAATATACGCTTATCGTTACCAGGGTACCGGTTTGAGAAGGCGCATAGGCGCTACATCATGGCAGTTTAATAATAACCAACTTCGTTTAGAATTCTTAAAGGCCGGCGTTAATGAGCCAACATTTGCCGCTTGGCGAATTAAAGTCGTTAAACTTGATCCCATGTCAGAGCAACGAAGTAAGGAACTGATTGAAAAACTATCTATCAGTAATCCTGAACAATCCGACAGCCTCATTGAGCAGTTAAGTCAATATGAGTACTTAATATATCTATTGGATATCACAGAGAATATTAAACAGGACCCCTTAATCAGCCATGATGAAAATGATGAACCTATAAAAGACAATTATTTCGACGACTACGAAATTAAATTAAAACGCTCAGCAGATTATACACGACTGAGATTAGGTATTAGTAAACGTCGTAATGAAGAACGATTTCTCTACCAATCGCCACTTGTTATTAATTATTATGGTGAAAAAATTAAAGGACAAACGGTCAATCTGTCAGTCAATGGACTGAAAGTTGCCGTCAATGGAAAATATTCCTTTCAAATTAGAGATACGGTGACCATCGATTTTGTGGGTTTTAATAAGAAGTTTCGTAGCTCTAAACTCAAAGGCCAAAGTTATCGTATTGCTGCAATTACTCCCGACGGTTCGCTTTGTTTGACCCGGGATCACAGAATCACTCGACATGCAGCCGCAATGTTTATGTCTAAATTATTAACTAAAAATAAAGATATATTACCAACCTGTACTGGTGAATTATGGATGAGTACAAAATCTAGACTCATGGAGTCTTGGCTTAATTTATGTCTACCCACTCAGTCCTTGTTAATGACGCGTGAAGAAGGCAAGTATGATATTCCGTATATTTTGAAAGGTAACTTCACCGATCACCTTCTTGCTCCATTTAAAATTGGTAAAGACATTTATAACCTAGAGCAATTATTGCATTTGAACATGTTAAATAAAAAGATTCGTGAATTAAATGTCAATTCAGACCATCCCTTGAGTATTGAAATTTATCTCAGTCAGACCGGTGAATTCAACAACAATGTACCAATAATTGAATTGAAAATTTGGTCAGATTTTAAGGATGATTTAGAACGAGTTGAGTACATTAAAAAATGTATCAAGCGTTCTGTGTACCGTTTCTATACCCTTTCTTTAAGTAAAGTGCCAAGGCTAGACCGTTCTGATTTAACCGATGACATGAATGTCATTCGTAGAAATGCACGTCATCGGTTACTTGATTTTGAAAAGGAGTACCAATCTCTTGCCGTCATTTTAGAACTCAGTGACAGTTCTCAAGAAATACTCAGTCGGTATAACTTATTAAAATAACTTATGAAAAGAACCTTCTAAAATAACTGGCAAACAATACCAACAAGATCATCAGACCACTACTACCTGCCCCACCATCGCCATGACTATGAGATGAAGTTGGCTCAGTCGTTGAAACCCCACCTGAGTTTTGAACCGCATCAGAACTTCTATCCTCCAACGGTACGTCTGACAAAGCTGCACTTACATTATCACTGGAGGTCAAGAATGCATCTGTGTAGGCATCATAAATCTCTATTTTAAAGTTGTAATAACCCGTTTGGTATCCACTTTCTAACGTTGACTCTAATATATAGGTGTCTAATGTCGAGAAACCATCAATTAGATAATCTTCGGTAGTGAAATCGAGTTCCCAGCTACCCGTGTTATCTTGAATCCAGATCTCAGCGTATATCAGTGCATCTCCTGAATTGATATCGGCATCAAACTGCAAACTAAAAGATTGATAAAAGCCATCCTGATCATTGTCAGTCAATAAAGTGATTGATGAAGAGAATATTGTATATCTCGAATCGCCAACAATCGTTGATTCAAAAGAAACATCTTCTAGGTAATGGTTCGCCAATTCATAATCATCATCTGAACTTATGGTCGCTACCAGAGAGTCATTATATTCATCATACAAATCGATTAAAATATCATAACTTCCAGGTGGATACCCGCTAGTCAGTATTGTCGAAACAGTAAAGTCATCATAGGCACTGTAGCCTTCTAGATTGAAATACTGTGATGTGTAATACAGTTCCCAAGGGGCACCATTCAAACTTAGATATAATCGGGCGTACACCGTTGCTGAACTGAAGTTGGTATCGGCGTCAAAGTTGACTGAAAATTCTGAATAATAGCCATCACCATCGCTATCATAATCCATGGTGACATAAACAGAATCAAAGAAAAAATCATGAGAGAGTAGTTTAGTCGTTGAGTTCTTGTCTCTCACCACAGGCACGGTTGCTGCTGTTCTATTGGTTCCTGATGAGACTGTATTTGAATTCTTGCCTGTCCCTGCTAATGCTCCCTCAACCGATAAACTAGGATCAGATATATCCTTATAATTCGCTTTTCGTTCGCGGCCAAGGTTTGATTGCTGTAAGCCTTTATTAGCACCTGCAGAGGTTAACTGACTTTGCAGCTGTTGAGCATTATTTGAAGATTGCTGCTCTCGAACCTTAACCGTTTTTTCTATAGTCGCCTCTATTTCTGTCGCACCCAAAAGGGTAAATTGCAGAGCAACAATCAAAACAAAGGTAAGAGTAACTTTTAGATCAAATGCTCGACAACTCAAACGATTAAAGTTTAAAGCTTCTGATGCAAATGCTATTAAACCCAGTTCATTTGCTTTAGACGGTCCCCTATTATTTCGAACAATTAGCTTACTCATGATAAAAACTCCGTTAGATGGTAGAGTTCCACTATAATGGAGTGAATCTGAACCAATCCTGAACCAATTGAATAAAATACAATGCAACAGCAATCTCGAATCGTCATCTCAAATCAGCAAGGACCCCACCCAGATTTAAAAGAGGTTGTGTTAAAACACATTGAGAATCGTTACCAGAAGCCTATTTCAACTCATAGTCTTAATGCATTTAAAATCGCTGATGAGTACTATCAGAAACACTCAGGTCATTTCATACTCGATTCAGCCTGTGGCGTTGGTGAGAGCACTTATCATCTTGCTTTGGCGAATCCCGAGTCATTTGTTCTCGGTATTGATCAATCACAAAAACGATTACTCACCCAGAATTTTAAATGTCCACCGAATGCTCTATTATTACGTACAGATTGTATTGATTTTTGGAGACTTGCTTTCAAAGCCGGCTGGCAGTTACAACATCATTACCTGTTGTATCCAAACCCCTGGCCTAAGAAAAAGCATTTTCAACGTCGATGGCATGGTCACCCTATTTTTCCAGTTCTACAGAAACTAGGGGGTCAACTAGAATTGCGGACGAATTGGAGAATTTATGCAGAAGAATTCACTCTCGCTTTAAAACTTTTAAATGTAGATTGTTCTGACGTTGAAAAATGGCATGCCGATCCTTGCATCACACCCTTTGAGAGAAAATATCAGTTAAGCCAGCAACTTTATTCTGTAAAGGCAATCATGAAGTAATCAAAGGCATCGGTTGCAGAGTTGCTTTAGATGAGGCTAGTTTTTTTAGCTCGCTCTCTGGCTGAGAGCATTTCAGTCTGTCGTAAGTGTAATAAGCCCGATATTTTTCTGATGAAGTGTTCCTCATGGCGGTCCAATTCACCATCTGCATAAGCTACAGACCACATAAGTTCAAGCAATCGACACTTTTGTGGAATTGAGAACTCTTTATTAATCAATGAAGTGAACTGATGATAATCAATGGCTTCGGCACTTTTATCATCAGCATTTGCTAATAGCTCGAGAATTTCAGACTGACTAAGAGAAAACTTGGCTGAGATCGCCTGTTGGATCCGTTGATTTTCTATATCCGAATACTGTCTATCAGCCTGAGCCACCTCTAACAATAATACGGCACTGGCGAGTTGTAGACGATGTTCGATATCATCAACCGACTCAATATTAACAATCGTTAGGTGCTGCTCAAAAAATATTTTTAATCGTTTAATCATCTGTGGTGAGATCTAGTGTCATACGGATGAGAATCACTTTAACCAACGAAAGGCCGAGCGACCTGGATAAATAGCATCTTCGCCTAAATCAGCTTCAATTCTTAGTAATTGATTGTATTTAGCAATGCGATCAGAACGACACAACGAACCGGTTTTAATTTGGCCCGCTGATACCGCTACCGCCAAGTCAGCGATGGTTGTATCTTCAGTTTCACCAGAACGATGAGAAATTACCACCGTATAATTTGCATCTTGTGCCATTTGAATAGCCGCCAAGGTTTCCGTCAATGTACCAATTTGGTTGACCTTAATAAGAATAGAGTTAGCGATTGATTCATCAATTCCTCGTTGAAGGATCTTGGTATTGGTCACAAATAAGTCATCGCCCACCAGTTGAATCTTGTCACCAATTTTATCGGTCAGTAGTTTCCAACCTTCCCAATCATCTTCAGCCATTCCATCTTCAATGGATATAATCGGGTAGCGATCCGCTAGATCGGCTAGATAATCCGTAAACTGCTCAGGAGATAGAGTCCGTCCTTCTGATTCTAAATGATATTCGCCATCTTTATAAATTTCAGAACTGGCAACATCTAACGCCAGAAGAATTTCATCACCTAGAGAATATCCAGCTCTATTGACCGCTTCTACGATAACTTCTAACGCCGCTTCGTTCGATTCCAAATCCGGTGCAAAGCCACCTTCATCACCAACAGCAGTATTTAATCCTTTCTCATTTAACACGGTTTTTAGAGAATGAAATATCTCTGCACCATATCGCAATGCTTCTGAAAATGAGGGAGCACCTACAGGTAGGATCATAAACTCTTGTACATCAACGCTGTTATCAGCATGAGCGCCACCATTGATAATATTCATCATCGGTACGGGTAACTGATACGGACCACTGGTATTAATTTGTCTATATAGAGGCAGAGCATTTTCCATGGCCGCTGCTCTAGCAAAAGCTAGTGAAACAGCTAATATGGCATTGGCACCTAAAACTTCCTTATTCTCAGTACCGTCGAGGTCTAACATTATTTGATCGAGGGTGGTTTGTTCAACATCCTGTCCCACAATTGCATTTGAAATGGCTCCATTGATATTCTCAACCGCAATTAAAACACCCTTGCCTAAATAACGATTGATATCTGCATCACGTAACTCAAGAGCTTCTCTTTTACCAGTAGATGCTCCGGATGGAGAGATGCCAATAGCACTGTGCCCAGAAGCTAAAAACACTTCGGCCTCTACGGTTGGATTTCCACGTGAGTCAAGTACTTCACGTCCAATAATCTTTTTGATGACTGTCATTTTCTTACCTTAATAGATGTCTTAATAAATGCCTTAATAGATGTCTTAATATATCTTAATATGTGTCTTTAATGCTGTCTTAACTAGGCTAATCTAGATTTTCTATACGCAATGGCCGCCTCGATAAATCCTGAAAACAACGGATGCCCATCCCTTGGTGTTGAGGTAAATTCCGGATGAAATTGGCACGCTACAAACCAAGGATGGTCGTTGAGTTCAATCATTTCAACCAAATCATTTCTTTCTGAATCACCTACTGTACGACCAACTGAACGACCCGAAATGACTAACCCTGCTTTTTCAAGTTCGGGTAAAAATACATTATTGACTTCATAACGATGACGATGGCGTTCTGTTATCTCACTTTTACCATAAAGTTTCTTCGCTAAGCTTCCTTCTGTCAATTGACAGCTTTGAGCGCCGAGTCGCATGGTGCCACCCATATCTGAATCTTCATCACGTGTTTCTATAATACCATCTTCATTGAGCCATTCTGTGATCAGAGCCACAACTGGATGAGTTGTTTCCTTGGTCATCTCAGTACTATGAGCATCTTCCATCCCGGCTATGTTTCTTGCGAATTCTATCATCGCAACCTGCATACCAAGACAGATCCCAAGATAGGGTATGTTATGTTCACGAGCATATTGAACAGTACAAATTTTACCTTCAACGCCTCGCTCTCCAAAACCACCGGGTACTAGAATCGCATCAACCTCAGCAAAGGCGTCAGTACCATCCTTTTCGATGTCTTCTGAATCCATATAAATAATTTTTATCTTACGACGATTTTGAATACCAGCATGATATAACGCTTCAGTTAAAGATTTATAAGCTTCCGTCAAATCGACATATTTTCCCACCATGGCTACGGTCACTTCGCCATTGGGGTTGGCCTGGGCATATAAAACCTGTTCCCATTCAGACAAATCAACAGGTTTACAGTCCAGTTTAAATCGGTCGATGACCAGATCATCCAAACCCTGGCTATTGAGAATGGCTGGGATCTTATAGATACTATCGACATCTTCCAAAGATATAACGGCCTTCTCTGCGACATTGGTAAAGAGTGCAATTTTAACGCGCTCTGCATTCGGTAGAGGACGATCAGAGCGACAGATTAATACATCAGGCTGTATGCCAATGGAGCGCATTTCTTTCACTGAATGCTGAGTGGGCTTAGTTTTCAACTCACCGGCAGTTGCGATCCAAGGTAGTAAGGTCAGATGAATAAACATTGCCTGTTCACGCCCAAGTTCAAAGGCCATTTGGCGGATTGCTTCCATAAAGGGGAGTGATTCTATATCGCCTGCTGTACCACCAATTTCAACCAATGCGACATCAGAGCCTTGGGCACCTTTAACGACTTTAGCCTTAATCTCATCAGTGATATGAGGAATAACCTGTACAGTAGCCCCCAGATAGTCTCCTCGACGCTCTTTTCGGATAACATCGGCGTAAACTCGGCCACTGGTAAAGTTATTACTTTGGCGCATGCGGGTGCGTACAAATCGCTCATAGTGGCCTAGATCTAAATCAGTCTCTGCACCATCTTCAGTAACAAATACTTCACCATGTTGAAACGGGCTCATGGTTCCTGGGTCAACATTAATGTAGGGATCAAGTTTAAGCAGAGTGACCTTAAGACCTCTTGCCTCAAGCAATGCAGCCAATGAGGCTGCGGCAATACCTTTACCTAGGGATGAAACAACACCGCCGGTAACAAAAATATATCGTGTCATAGTAAATCCTGTAACCAATAATCAGAAATACAGAATAGCAACCTAAAATGGCTGTGCTGCTGTATTAAATTCAATGTAAAAAGTGCTTCAATCTGAGCTGGGGCAGGAGCGCTCCCGAACGGGATAACATTCTATCAAAAGATCACAGCTTTGGAAATTGGATTCGATCAATTTATTGAGTATTTAGAACATCAAATTCTTTGACGAGCTGATCCAGACGCTGAACTTGGCTCAGAAAAGGCAAAAGCATGTCTAATCGAAGGGCGCAGGGTCCATCACAGAGAGCATTATCAGGATCAGGATGTGCTTCAAGAAACAGCCCCGCGATGCGCTGTGAGACACCGGCTAGTGCGAGTTCAGTGACCTGAGCTCGACGACCACCGGCAGAATCACTTCGTCCACCAGGTGTTTGCAAAGAATGCGTCACATCAAAAATAACGGGATAACCCGTCTCTTTCATGATACCAAAGCCCAACATGTCCACAACTAAATTGTTATAACCAAAACTACTGCCTCGCTCGCAAAGCATTAATCGCTCGTTACTTGAATCTGTAAACTTTTTTAAGATGTGAGACATTTCTTTTGAATGTAAAAATTGCGCTTTTTTGATGTTGATAGCCGCACCGGTCTTTGCCATTGCAACAATTAAATCAGTCTGTCGACAAAGAAAGGCAGGCAACTGAATAATATCGGCAACCTCGGCAACTTGCATAGCCTGACTAGGCTCATGCACATCGGTAATAATAGGAACATCAAAAGTCTGCTTAATCTCTTCGAGGATTTTTAAACCCTCATCGATCCCTGGGCCTCGATAAGAAGCAATTGATGAACGATTAGCCTTGTCAAAGGAAGCTTTAAAGACGTAGGGCATCGCTAATTTTTGAGTGACCTCAACATAGGTTTCTGCAACCTTCATCGCCATGTCTCTAGACTCAAGTACATTCATGCCTCCCAACAGAACCAATGGTCGGTCATTGCTGATGTCTAAATTTGCCACTTGGATTGTCTTTTGGTTCATGAATATACCTTGTATTTTTTTAATGGTCGATTTTAATGGTCGATTACTCCTGCTGCTTAATTGTATCCCAATACGCTGCAAGATCATCGTCCTTCACATCATTAATATTTTTATTTTGTTGTTTAAAATGTTCTTCCAATGCTCGGTATCGTCTTTCAAACTTTTGGGATGATTGTCTAAGACAGGTTTCTGAATCTAATTCTAAATGCCGAGCAAGATTTACCAGAGTAAAAAATACATCGCCCATTTCATCTTTTATTTCATCGGGGTTATTATTTTTAATCGCTTGTTTGAGCTCATCTATCTCCTCATTAATTTTCTCAAACACCCTATCGGTATGCCTCCAATCAAACCCTTCATTTGAGCATCTTCGTTGTAATTTTTGAGCCCGTGTTAAGGCCGGCAAAGCTAGGGGAACATCATCAAGTACGCTGAACTTATCCTTAAGCGCCCGCTCTTTACTTTTTGACTGGTGCCGCGCCTGCTCTAATTGCTCTTTAGTATAGTCGGCATCCGCAAAAACATGTGGATGTCTTTGCTCAAGCTTATCGCAGAGTTTATGAATGACGTCCTGTAAGTTAAATAAATTTTGTTCATCGGCAATTTGAGCATAAAAGACAACTTGAAAAAGTAAATCGCCCAGTTCTTCGGCAACGTTCTCGTAGGAAGAGTTCTCTGATGTTGCGCTCTCTATTGCATCTGCAACCTCATAGGCCTCTTCTAAGGTGTGTTCAACGAGACTACACCAGGTTTGCTCATTGTCCCAAGGACATCCATTAGCGGGGTCTCTTAACTTAGCCATTACAGCAATGATGCGCTTCAACGCCTGCTCAGGATTGTTCACCACTTTCTCCACTTTCACCACTAAAGACGCTTTACTTCTGAAACATTAGGCAGTCGATTTATGGCACTTAGAATATCACCTAAAATATCGGTGCTAGGGACTTCAATCTGTAATGAAATATCAATGATATTATCGATACTTCGCCTAGTATTTGTATAGAGAGCCACAACGCCAACATTATGATTAGCAAGTAATGTGGTTATATCACGCAAAAGACCGTGCCTGTCATAAGCAAGGATAGAAATGTCCACGGTATAAAAGTCTTTGGACTCTCCCCAATCGACCTCAATGAGGCGTTCGTAATTATCATGCTGCGCTCTGAGTATATGAGTGCAATCATTTCGATGGATCACAACGCCTCGCGTCCTCGAAATAAAGCCAACAATCTTGTCACCCGGAACCGGTTTACAACAGCCTGCGATGGTCGAGAGTAAATTGTTGACACCCTGAACGATGATGTCACTTCCCCTAGATTTTTTATTCGACTTTTTAGTTGCCTTTATCGGCTTTGATGCCTTTTGCGTTATCTCTTCACTATTCTCAACTGAAGGAGCTATTTGTGCGCGTGCTGCATTCCCTACCTGATGTAATCGTAAGTCACCTGCACCAATGCCCGCATAGAGATCATCAACTTTCGTATAATTATAGTTTTTTGCGAGCGCAAAAAGATCGATATCTTTAAGACCTAACTGCTTAAATTCTTTATCGAGAAGCGGTTTACCCGCAGCTATATTTTTGTCCTTATCTTGGTGACGAAAATACTGGTGTATTTTTGCTCGTGAGCGGGCTGACTTCAAATAACCAAGAGACGGGTTCATCCAATCTCTTGAGGGACTACCATTTTTCGAAGTGAGTATTTCAATTTGTTCACCCGTACTCAGTTCATAGGTCAAAGGTACGATGCGCCCATTGACCTTAGCGCCTCGACAGGTATTACCAACCTGAGTATGGATACGATAGGCAAAGTCTAAGGGAGTTCCACCGGGAGGGAGATCGACAATTTCCCCCCCTGGCGTAAAGACGTAAACACGATCTTCAACAACCTGTTCACGGAAATCATTGAGTAATTCATCTGTATCAGCGAGTTCTTCTTGCCATTCAAGTAATTCTCTTAACCAGGCGATTTTTTTCTCGTATCCTGCAGCCTCTACTTTAGCACCTTCCTTATATCGCCAATGTGCGGCAACACCATGTTCTGACTCTTGATGCATTTGGTGAGTTCGTATCTGCACCTCAAGTGCCTTTCCCTCTGGTCCAATGACTGCAGTATGGATGGATTGGTAACCATTCTCTTTAGGTGTGGCAATATAGTCATCAAACTCATTGGCAATATGGGGCCACCGACTGTGGACAACGCCTAAAGCCGCATAACATTGCTGCACTTCATCAACGAGAATACGAACGGCACGGGTATCATAAATTTCAGAAAAGCTAACATTCTTACGCTCCATCTTGCGCCAAATACTGTAGATGTGCTTTGAACGACCATTGATCTCCGATTGGATCCCTAGGTTATCGAGCTCAGTTACTAACTGTTTAACAATGTTGTTAATGTACTGGTCACGAACCAAACGTTTCTCTGAGAGAGAACGCGCTATTCGCTTATAATCCTTGGGGTGCATATACCTGAATGAAAAATCTTCCAGCTCCCATTTCAACTGACCGATACCAAGACGATTCGCTAACGGCGCATAGATGTCCATGGTCTCTGTAGCCAACTTCACTCTTGTGGCTTCGTCCAGGTGTTTCGCTGAATGCAGTAGGCTCACTTGCTCTGCTAATTTAATCAGTACCACCCGACTATCATCCACCATGGCCAATAGCATATGCCTTAATGGGTCCATGGCGACTTTGCCGGTTATATTTGCAGATTTTTGCAAGCTTCTTACCGCGGCCATTTTTTTAACACCGGAAATTAGCTTGCCAATTTTGGGTCCAAGATTTTCACGGACCTGCTTCATGTTGATGACTTCATCTCTGACTAAACTGTAGACAATTGCCGCCGCCAATGTCTCTGAATCAAGACTCAGTCCAGCAAGAATGTCGGCCATGTCTAGACCCTGTTCAATCGCAATAGATTTTTGTGCGGTATTCTCACTAGCACAATCTCTTGCTAGGGTTAGCGCCTTAAGAATAGGAGTCATCGACTTTTCATCACGCTCAGATTTCAACTCTTCTATCCAGGCGGTGGGGAGTCCTGCGGTGAGTAAATCCTTGTCAATTTCTTCTCTTATTTTTACCATTACTTACCCGCAGTCATCTTTTTCGTGAACAATGCGATTGATTCCACATGTGCGGTTTGAGGAAACATATCCATGACTCCAGCCTCGGACAATACATAACCTTTATCAATTAACACCTTTGCATCTCTCGCCAGAGTCGCTGGATTACAGGAGACATAGAGAATTTTCTCAGCACCAAAGTTAGAGATATACTGAACAACCTCATAGGCGCCACTTCGAGGAGGATCAATTAAAATCTTATCAAATTTTTCCTTAGCCCAAGCGGCATGCGTAAAATCTGTTGCCAGATTTGCTGCAAAAAACTCAACATTACTTAAGTTGTTATGGCGTGCATTTTCTTCGCCGCGACTCACCATCATTTCATCACCTTCTACCGCAATCACTTCTGCACCAGCACGTGCTATAGGTAAACTAAAATTACCGAGCCCACAAAATAAATCTAAGATCCTTTCGCCTTTTTGGGGTGAGAGCATTTGCATCGCTCTGGACAACATTTTTTGATTGATACCCGCATTTACTTGAGTAAAGTCCATGGGATGGAACAGCATTTCAAGGTCAAATTCATCGATTTTATAACTTAGGCGTGAAATTCCATCATCAGGATATAACTTCTCAACGCTCGATGGTCCAGCCGATTGCAGATAGAGTTCGATTTGCTGTTTAATTGCAAAATCAATCAAAACCTTCTTATCTTGTTTAGACAAACTTTGAAGATGACGAAAAACTAACGCCACCTGTTTATCACCGCAAGCCACTTCAATTTGGGCAATGCTTTCCTTAGCAATTAATCCTGCAATAAGTTCGCGCAATGGCATGATGAGTTTTGAAACTCGGACATCGAGTATTTTACATTCCGATATTTCAGCTAAAAAGGAACGTTGACGTTCGCGAAAACCAACAAGAACAGTCTCTTTTTTGTGAACATATTTAACGCCCAACCTTGCTTTTCTTCGATAGGCCCATGGCTCATCTTGCATTGAGGGTAAAACATGCTCAATGTTCATTGAGCCAACATGTTGAAACAGCTCAATGAGAATAGATTGTTTATGCTCAATTTGAGCCTTTGAAGACATGTGCTGCATACTACAGCCACCGCAGTTAGCATAAAACTCGCACTCTGGTTGAACGCGATTCGAACTTGCTTCAATCACTTCTACGCATCGACCTTCATCAAATTTAGATCGACGATTGCTAAACATAAATTTAATGTCTTCACCGGGAAGCGCGCCATCAATAAAAATTATTTTGCCATCATCAAGATGAGCGATGCCCCGCCCTTCGTGGCTCAAAGATTCTATTTTGATATTAAATGACTGTGTCGGTAAGGGATTTCTTTTTCTTCTTCGCGCCATGGATCGCTCTTTTAGAAATAATAATGGTTCATTGTTGAATCGAATTTTCAAATGGTATCGCATTTTACCCGATATTGTAGGGGAGTCCCAGTTTCTCAGTAATCTTTACAACAATCTCTCAGTTAACTATAGCGATTATACTCTAGTCCTGCAGGCTGTTTCATGATAAAAAGAGTGTCTAACTACGCAAAGGACTTGCTGTTCAAGTTTTCAGGTGAAAAATGTTTAATTTATGGGGCATACGTAAAAATATACTGGTATTGGTTCTCACACCAACAATCCTTGTGAGCCTTGCCTTATCGACCTATTTTGTAATCGATAGGATTGAGATATTAGAATCTGCCCACAACACTAAGGGACGTATTATTGTATCGTCATTAAGCCTTGTGGCCGAATCTCATACGCTTACTAAAAATGTCCATCTGCAGCAAAAATTGTCGCACTTTAGGGATAGTGACCCCGACATCCTCGCCATAGCAATCATTAAACACGATAACGACTTTATGATTCAGTCAGGAAATGACCTATTTATTGATCAACTACGAGTCGACAATTATCCTAAGCAATTTCAAGTCTTTCTTGACGGAGAACTGTCTAGGATGCTCATGCCGGTGCCAACACCGGACGCCAGCGAACTAATCTATTTATCAATTATTATTAATCGACAATCACTCATTTTAGAAATATACCATACGCTTTTTATGGCCAGTATCATTACTCTGGCGATGGTCATCATGAGCCTCTATTTTTCAATTCATCTATCACGTTCCATTGGTACACCACTACAAAGAATTACTGAAGAACTCGATTCAATCAATAAGGGCAATCTGGATATCAAAATTCATACCCCCGACATCCCTGAATTGGCACAAATCAGTAAGACCATCAATTCACTGGCAACATCATTACTTTTGTCACAAGAAAATGTTCAGCATACGGTGGATCAGGCAACGTCAGATCTGACACAAACCCTCGAAACCATTGAAGTCCAAAATATCGAACTCGATATGGCCAGAAAACAAGCGCTTCAAGCCAGTCGGGTTAAATCTGAATTCCTGGCCAATATTAGTCATGAAATCAGAACGCCAATGAATGGTGTTATCGGGTTTACCAACCTGCTGCTCAATACAGATATCAACGCTGTTCAAAAAGATTACTTATTGACCATTCGAAAATCTGCTAATAATTTGTTGAGCATCATTGAAGATATCCTCGATTTTTCTAAAATTGAAGCGGGTAAAATGACCTTAGATAAGCTCTCTTTTTCCATGAGGGATTCAGTTGAAGAAGTCATCACCATGCTATCTCCTTCTGCTGTGAAGAAAAACATTGAATTAATTCCACTCATCTATACCAACGTACCCGAACAACAATTAGGTGATCCCGTACGCGTAAAACAAATCTTTACCAACCTCATCAGCAATGCCATCAAGTTTTCTGAAAAAGGTAGTATTGTGGTGAGAGTTCAACTTGAGGATGAACAGAACGAATCTCAAATCATTCGTTCAACCATTTCAGATACGGGCATTGGGATGACTGATGAACAACTCAGCAAACTGTTCCAACCCTTTAGTCAGGTTAACCAGAGTATTAATCGCCATCATAGTGGTACAGGCCTTGGTCTAGTCATTTGTAAAAAGCTTGTCGAGCAGATGGGTGGTGAAATATCCGTTGAAAGTAAGAGCAATGAAGGAACTAGCTTTAGTTTCACCCTAAGAAGTACAAAGCTCAACGCGACCAGTGAACAACTCAATCAGATGATTAATTTATCAAATCATCCCGTTTTACTCTTTGATTCGCATCCAATGGCACTACTGGCCATGAAGCAATTACTCAATGGTTGGAAGATGAAAGTCTATGATTTTCAGAGTATTGAAAAATTATTGTCCGCAGCTAAAAACTTATCAAAGAATAAAGTCTTTAATCCTTTAATCCTTTTAGGCCATGGAGAAAATAATTTAGCATTCGCTGAAGATATCAAAAAATTGAAATTGTTGAAACACAAAGCCATGTATGTCATTGGCCACGAAACTGAACAATTTGAAATCGAAAAACTTCTTCATCTCGGTGCTAGCCATTATTTAGAAAAACCACTGACACGAAAACAACTTCGAAAATCCTTTCAGGAAATTGGGCTTATATCGAGTACTGATAACGATTATGAAGATGAGTCAGAGATGCGGCATCATTTTTCACAGTTAAAAATACTGACGGTTGACGACAATCCTGCCAATCTAAAATTAATAACCATTGTATTGGAAGAAATGTCCATTAATGTTATCCAAGCTTACGATGGATTGAGTGCTGTAGAAATTTGCAAAGAAGAAATTTTTGATCTTATCTTCATGGATATCAGAATGCCAGGACTCGATGGTATTGGTGCATCTCAAAAAATTAAAGAAGACAGTCTCAATCAACGTACACCCATTATCGCATTAACGGCTCACGCGATTGCCGGTGAAAAAGAACAGTTACTCTCAAACGGTCTTGAAGATTATATGACCAAACCCGTTAGTGAGAGTCAACTCAGGCAAATCATCAGCAAGTGGACAGGACAGATTGCAAAAGAGATAACTAAGAACGGCGACAATGAACAATCTAACAAATCAATCGAAGTTCTAACTGAGGACGACAAGACCCTAATTACCGATGAGTCAAGTTCTATCAATTGGGATGTATGCCTAGATATTGCTGGAGGCCGAGATACTCTAGCGAAGGAGATGCTTGCCGATTTGGTAGCAGCAATCCCTGGTTTCAGAGATCAACTAATGGCCAGTGATAAAAACGACCAAGAGGAAGAATTCCTTTCTAACGTTCATAAATTGCATGGGTTTGCGAGCTACACCGGTGTGCCCATTTTAAAATCATTGGCTGGCGCCTTAGAAAATGAATTAAAAATGAATTCTACTGACAGTGAATCAGAAAAATTACTCGAAACGTTACTCATTGAGTTATCGAATATTGAAGCCGATTCCAGTAGTTATTTATAGCAACTATTTATAGTCGTTATTAAATCCGAGCCTTTAGCATCAGTGCCTTCATATCTGAAACTGCAAGGGCTAAGCCCGAAAAAATTGCTCTAGCAATAATCGCGTGGCCAATATTTAACTCAACAATCTCAGCAATCGCTGCAATCGGTAATACATTATGATAGTGCAGACCATGGCCAGCGTTAACCTGCATACCCAGTTGCACGCCATGTACCGCCCCCTGTGTAATGCGAGTCAATTCTTTCGCCTGCTCTGAGCCATCTGTGTCGGCATAGTGTCCAGTATGTAGCTCTATCATTTCAGCACCAGAGGTTGCTGCAGCATCGATTTGAGCAGGATCAGCATTAATGAATAAAGAGCTTCGGATACCCGCCTCCTTAAGCTGGATGATTGCATCGGTTACCTTTGACAGATTAGCCACCACATCGAGACCACCTTCTGTGGTTACTTCCTCACGTTTTTCTGGAACCATGCAGCAAAAATCAGGTTTTACTGCGCAAGCAATGTTTACCATTTCTTCAGTCACAGCCATTTCAAGATTGAGCTTGGTTTGTAAGGTTTGGGCAATCAGTTCGACATCACGATCGTTAATATGTCGTCTATCTTCACGCAAATGAATAGTGATGGAGTCAGCACCGGCCTGTTCTACCATTAAAGCAGCATGAACGGGCTCAGGATAATTAGTACCGCGAGCCTGGCGTAATGTTGCGACATGGTCAATGTTGACACCCAATAATATATCGCTACCGTTCATTAATTTTTGCTCCTGAATAATTTTCTACTATTAAGCGGCTTACCGCCAAGCAGAGGTCGTAATGAAAGTCGTATTAGTCTTTTTGCGTCTGTTAATACAGCGCTATTCTGCCAGTTTTTTTCCCTGATTGAAATAAGATGTTCACCTTTAAATAAGACCGATTGCGTTGTTTTGTTCAGACCTTTCGAATGAACATCATCTCGTTGGAATAAACCGTCAATATCCAGCACATAGCTGTGTGAGTGGCTAATTTTTTCTCCGGTATTATCATAATCTAAACTGAGTCCATAGCCCAAAGATTTCAGCAGCACCAGTTCAAATTCTCGTAATGGTATCTCAACCCGCTCAGAGAGTGATAACTGTTGTAAGGTATTTTGATATTGATGAAATAATTCTGCATGAGGATCATGGCGATGTAACAATCGAATCAGTAATTCATTCAAATAAAACGCGCTATAAAGAGCGTCTGAACTCAAGCGAATTGAAGGTCCAGCTCCTTCCAACTGTGTCATCAATGGCAGATCGCCTCGTCCTTGCCAAGAAATGAGTAGAGGTGTTAAAGGTTGCAACATTGATTGTTTAGAAGAACGTTTGCCGGTTGCACTGCGGGCACCTCGAACACAGAGGGCAAGTCGACCATAATTTTCAGTGAAAATATCAACAATGAGGCTGGTTTCTCTCCAAGCTCGTGAGTGTAAAACAAAAGCGAACTCCAGTTGCCCGGGATCCTTCACAGCTTAATTCTCTCCAAATCCTAAACTGCGTAGCGCTTTTTCGTCATCGGCCCAACTGTCTTTAACCTTGACCCACAGCTGTAGAAATATTTTTTGCTCAAAGAGTTTCTCGAGATCTTCTCGAGCATCTTGACCCACCTGCTTTAGACGTTGTCCAGATTTTCCAATAACAATGTGCTTTTGACCCTTGCGTTCGACATAGATGACAGCAGCGATGTGCATGATGTTTTTTTCATCACTTTCAAATTTTTCAATCTCCACAATCAGTGAGTAGGGTAACTCATTACCCAACTGTCGAATCAATTTTTCACGGATTGCTTCTGCAGCAAGAAAGCGCATACTTCTATCGGTAATTGAATCCTCTGGATAGATAAACTCGCACTGTGGCATAGTTTCCGCAATTTGCTTTTGTAACTGTTCAATATTAATATCTTTTAATGCGGAGCCTGGGTACATGGCCGTGAAATTAAATTGTTTTGATAACCAATCTAAATGTGGCAACAAAGTTGATTTGTCCTTAATTTTATCGACCTTATTGACCCAAAGTACAACCGGGGCCTTAACCTGTTGGATCTTCTTTAATACAAGGGCATCATCATCGTTCCAAACCGTGGTATCAACAATAAAGATCACCAGATCCACATCCCCCAATGAACTCGAGGCAGCTCTATTCATATAACGGTTAATTGCTCTTGGTTCATCCAGATGAATACCAGGTGTATCAACAAACACCACCTGTAAATCATCTTCGGTAAGAATACCTAACATACGATGCTGTGTTGTTTGAGGTTTTCTGGAGGTGATCGATATTTTTTGACCCACCAGATGATTGAGTAATGTTGATTTACCGACGTTAGGACGTCCGACTATTGCGACATATCCACATTTTGTTTTAGGGAGTTGAGGACTCATTTCAATACTTTAACCGATTTATTTAATTAATGTTTGGATGACCGTTCGTATGACTGAGTATCGTTAGTACTTTCTCAGCAGCATCTTTTTCAGCCTGCCGGCGACTTGAAGCAATAGCAACCTCTGTGCAAGCAGCGCTATAGTTATTACCCAGACATTGACACTGTACTTCAAATGTTCTTTGGTGTTCTTTACCCAATACTTTCAGTGTGGTGTAGAGTGGTAATGGTAGCTTTAACGATTGCATTTTTTCCTGTAACAAAGTCTTTGCATCCTTTGTCATCGCCTTCGGATCTGCCTTCGAAAGAAGTTCGCCGTACCAGTCAATGAGTCTCTCGCGACAGGTACCAATACCTGACTCAATATAAATTCCGCCCAAAATAGCTTCAAAGGCATCTGCCAGCACTGATTCTCGTCGCTGAACACCTGTTTTCATTTCTGCTGAACCCAATATTAAAAATTCACCAAGAGAAAGTTTTTGTGCAAGTACTGCTAATGTTTTACCCTTCACTAGGTTCGAACGAAGGTAAGTCATCTCGCCTTCTGAGGCATCAGGAAACCGTTGGTAGATTTCATCGGCAATGATGAAGCCTAAAATGGAATCACCTAAAAACTCAAGTCGCTCATTGTGAGCATGATCTACGCTACGATGGCTCAACGCCTGTCGGAGTAATTCAGTACTTTTAAATTGATAACCTAATTGCTTTTCTAAGCGGCTGAGAGTATCAGATTCCAAGCTTCACTTTACCGTTTCTGGAGACTATGACGAAATCATCAAACTTGGCGACCACATCCATATTACCTAAAATGGGTCGACGATCTTCATAGCGAATATGGATTTCTTTCTTACCCGATTTTTTCAACTCGATAACAAGATGTTCTACTTTAAAACCTGTTGCAAAGTTGATATCTAACCGTTTATTGATGATGGCTAGCAAACGATCACGACGCATGTCATATAGACCATCTTCTTCGGTGAGTGATTCGACAATGCCTTTTATTTTAAAGTGATTGCTATAAATCGGGAACAGTCTAAACCCTAGCATGACAAAAAAACCAACTAAGCTAATGATTAATAACCATCCACCAGCAGTTACACCCTGCTGTCGTGTTTTATTGGGTAGTTTCCTTATCATTGGACCATCCTCTTTAAATCAGTGATTAACGTTCAATTGTTTAAAAATCTTACCACAAAACAACCGACTAAAAAATCTAACTCATTAGCATTAATTTTATCTAGACTAAATTAAGTCTAATAAATTAATCGCCATCAACTTTCAATATGGCAAGGAACGCATCTTGGGGTATTTCAACGTTCCCAACCTGCTTCATGCGTTTTTTACCTGCCTTCTGCTTTTCTAACAATTTTTTCTTACGACTGATGTCACCACCATAACATTTGGCAGTCACATTCTTTCTAAGTGCTTTCACCGTTTGGCGCGCTATGATCTGAGTACCTATTGCAGCCTGAATCGCAACATCAAACATCTGGCGTGGAATAATTTCTTTCATTTTTTCTGTGAGTTGTCGCCCTCTATTCTGAGCTCTATCTCTATGGACGATGGATGCTAGAGCATCGACCTTATCACCATTAATCATGATATCAAGCTTTACTAACGATGCTTCCTGAAAACGAATAAAGTGGTAATCTAGGGATGCATAACCGCGTGAGGTCGATTTTAATTTATCAAAAAAGTCGAGCACCACCTCACTCATCGGTATTTCATAACTTAAAGAAACTTGCGAACCAAGGTAGTCCATTTTGGTTTGCACACCACGCTTGTCTATGCATAATTTAATGACGTTTCCAATGTGTTCATGAGGAACTAAGATATTCGCTTCAACAATGGGCTCGCGCATTTCATCAATGCTACTGGCTTCGGGTAGCTTTGCAGGGTTATCGACAGTAACCACTTCACCTTTGGTTGTTTTTATTTCGTAAATAACGGTCGGGGCTGTAGTGATAAGGTCAAGATCGTATTCTCGCTCGAGACGCTCTTGTATGATTTCCATGTGTAACAAACCTAAAAATCCACATCTAAAACCAGATCCGAGTGCAGAAGAATTTTCAGGCTCATAAAATAATGAAGCATCATTGAGGCTCAATTTGGCGAGTGCATCACGAAAATTTTCATAATCGTCAGAGCTAATGGGAAATAAACCTGCATAGACCTGTGGTTTAACCGTCTTAAAACCTTCAAGGGCTTCCGGTGCCGGTCGATGTAGATTGGTGAGAGTATCGCCAACAGGGGCACCGGTAATATCTTTAATGCCAGCGATCACATATCCGACTTCACCCGCTCGTAGGGTTTGAGTATCTTTTTTCTTGGGTGTAAAAATACCCACCCGATCAACGATTTGACTACGTCCCGTGGACATGACAAGCATTTTGTCGCCCTTGGAAATACTACCATCGACAATCCGAACTAAGGAGACTACCCCCAAATAATTATCAAACCAAGAATCAATGATCAGAGCTCTCAGCGGAGCATCGGGATCGGCTACAGGTGGTGGAATTTTTACAACCAGTTCTTCTAAAAGTTCATGAATACCCTGTCCAGTTTTAGCGCTACATTGGACCGCTTCAATGGCTTCAATTCCAATAACATCTTCAATTTCTTGAATAACCTTATCGGGATCAGCCTGTGGTAAATCGATCTTATTGAGTACTGGAAAAACCTCCAGGTCTTGCTCAAGTGCCGTGTAACAATTTGCCAGTGTTTGTGCCTCAACACCTTGGGCGGCATCGACGACCAAAACTGCCCCTTCACAGGCGGCCAATGAGCGGGAAACTTCATAGGAAAAGTCGACGTGACCCGGTGTATCAATAAAATTCAATTGATAGTCGTGACCGTCATCCGCCTTATAGACGAGAGTGACACTCTGAGCCTTTATCGTAATGCCGCGTTCACGCTCAAGCTCCATAGAATCGAGGACCTGATCTTCCATTTCACGTTCAGATAGACCACCGCATTCTTGGATTAATCGATCGGATAAGGTCGACTTACCATGATCGATATGAGCGATAATTGAAAAATTTCGGATGTACTGGCTATATGACATAATAATAGGGTATTTTGCCGCTAAAAAAGATGGGCGATTGTAGCTTATTTTAAGGGGCAGTGATATTAATTCTAGTCATCACACCCCTTTTCGTTGCTCTATTACTGTTAATTAGGAATATAGAGAGTCAAATATCTCTGAACACCCGGGGGCCTTAAGATAAGAACAGGTATTCCTTCACCCTTAGGTAAGTTCAATATCAGTTCATTGAACTGCTCTACCGAAGTAATTTTAACATTACCAACGGCAAGAATAATATCTCTGCGTCGTAAACCTGAACGTGCAGCTGGGCCACTGAGTACCCGACTAACAATCACCCCATCGGACTCAATTAACTCTCTAATTTCGTCATCAATATCTTGGACAACTAGGCCTAAGGTATCACTTTCATGCTCATCTTCGACCTCAGCTACTTCCTCTTCAGGTCCTGGTCGTGTACCAACCGTTAGATCGAGTCTCATTTTTTTACCATCGCGAAGAACATCAACCTTTACTTCAGTTCCTGGTGGAATAAGACCGACAATGAATGGAAGCTCTCCAGCTCTCTTGATAGGTTTATTATCAAACTTTAAAACAATATCGCCATTCTTTAATCCAGCCTGTGCAGCCACCGAGTCTTTGGTAATTTGATTGAGTAATGCACCCTCAACATTTTTCAACCCAAAGGCCTTTGCTAATGCATAAGTGACATCCTGATATTGGACACCAAGATACCCTCGCTTCACTTTTCCATATTTCTTAAACTGTTCAACTACATTCAACGCAAGCTCAATGGGGATTGCGAAGGAGATACCAATATATCCACCACTGCGGCTCAGTATTTGTGAATTAATACCAACCACTTTTCCATCTAAACTCACTAAAGGTCCCCCAGAGTTACCCGGATTGATTGCTACATCTGTTTGAATGTAAGGCACATATTGCTCGCGGCCTAATGTACGGCGCTTTGCACTAACAATACCTGCGGTGACCGTTTGATCGAATCCAAAAGGTGCACCAAAGCCAAGTACCCATTCACCAACCTTTAAATGATCAGAATTCCCCGTTTTTAGTGTCGGTAAATTCTTGGCATCAATTTTAAGTAGTGCAACATCCGTTCCTCTATCCTCACCAATGATTTTTGCAACATATTCTCGACCATTACTCATGCGAACAATTATTTCATCAGAATTAATCACCACATGGCGATTCGTTAAAACGTATCCATCTTTTGAAATGATGAATCCTGAACCTTCTGAACTCTGTTGTGGAGTAGTTTCTTCATCGTCTTCAATAGGACTTCGACCACGAAATAGATTCTCTAATAAAGATTGTCTAGATTTAACTTCTTGGCTGCGAGTTGCAGAGATATTAACGACCCCTGGGGCAATTTTTTCAACGAGTTGTGTAAAGTCTGGAAAATTCGATTCATAAGCGAATAAAATTTGCGTTGAGAATAAAATAAGGCCTAACAAAATTGTCGTTTTTAATTGATTCACCGACTTCTCCAAAATAAGTAAGGTAATTTAATAATTTATAAACCACTGTGATTGACTTAAGAGTTAAATATTTAGGCCTTCAAGTAAAGCCTAACTGTGCAACTTTCTGTAACAGTCTATGTTTAGTCAGCATGTTTAATCTAAGGAATGCCAGCAGTTGTTTTCATCACGAATAATAACGGGTGATGACAGCTCTCTACTTAAAGAATATGCTGAAACTAGCCGCGCGAAAAAGATTCCAGTCAGAAAACCCAGTATTGAGCCTATCACCGTATAAAGATCTTGGTTTTGTGTAAAATAACCGAAAATAGTCGCTCCAAGTATCATCAGAATCAACGGCATCATGTAGTGAATAAATGAGCCTTTAACGAGCAATGAAGAAGCCAAACCAATATGTATGAGTTCATTGATGTTAAGTTTTTCTGACTTTGTGACTTCGAGTCGGTAGGTTTTATTAGCAAAAGCCTTCGCTAATATGCCGCCACCACAGCCATTTCCTGCCTCACAACGCGGACATCCAGATTGTGGCAGAGTTTCGATAATATAACGATTGGGTGTTTCTGCAATAACTTTAGCGGGTTGCTTTATCATCTTCCTGCGTTGGCTTGTTGCCATCATCAGTTTGCTTCTGAAGCTGAGGGTTTAGGTTATAGTTCGGCTTAAACAATGTTAACGGAACCGTCACACTGTGGCTAACAACATTCACAAAGGGTGATATATTTTGTAAACCATAGCGACTTGATTGCTTAGTAAAATCTAATAAATTTTCTTGCAATTGAGTATGTTCAGACTGTTCAGCAATGGGTAGGTTATCAAGTTCAAGAAGTTCTAATGATGTGATTGCCGATGTTTGTTGTGTTGGTGTATTCAAAGTTTGAACACCGAAAACTATTATCGCAGTTACAGAAGCTGCGATAGCAAGTCCTGTGGCTTGCTCGGTCCAATCTCGGATACTCGTCGCAATACTTGCAACTTTAGCAGGTTTTAACTGCCCATCTTTGCCCTGCTCTCTTTGTTGACGTCGAACATTAGGAACTAATAAAGTAGGTTCTTGTTGGATCAGATTGAATATTCGTTTGTCGAGCTGTAAATCAATAGATTTAGGCACTTCGCCCTTAATAAGATCATTAACAAGATGATACCGAGACCAGATTGAACGCATTTCTGAGTCATTAACGAGTTCGTCTAGATCAGCAGAAGAGACAACATCATTATTACTATCAATATCACTATCAAAATCAATGATGTCCGCGACTGTCTGTTGTTTTTGTTTATTTATCAATTGTCTAATCCTATCAAAACCTTGTATTTTCTTCTGATATCGATGATATCGTTTTAAATACAATTCCAATGTACCAATAATTTATAAAGTAATCAATGGTTTAACACGTTCATCGATCGCTTCACGAGCCCTAAATATTCGAGATCGGACTGTTCCTACTGGACAATCCATAATCTCACCAATTTCTTCGTAGCTTTTTCCCTCTAATTCTCTGAGGGTAATGGCTAGTCGTAAGTCTTCAGGTAAGCCTTCAATCACATCAAAGACTACGGTCCTCAACTCTTCAGTTAACATCAATCGTTCAGGACTTGCGTTATCTTTTAAACCCGGTGCAATTCCATATTGCTCTGCATCGACTGCATCGATATCTGAATTAGGTGGTCTTCTATTTCGGGCTACCAGATAGTTTTTTGCAGTATTAATTGCTATCCGATAAAGCCATGTATAAAAGGCACTCTCACACCGAAAATTCGGTAATGCTCTATAGGCTTTAATAAAGGCCTCCTGGGTGACATCCATCACTTCAGAATGATCTTTAATATAGCCCGAAACAAGGTTCATAATCTTTTGTTGGTATTTCTTAACCAACACATCAAAGGCATTTTTATCGCCCGCCTGAACCTTTCTAACTAGAGCGTGATCAATCTCGTTAACTGTCATTCTTCCGTTCTCAAGTGAAATCGGAATATTCCGAGATTATGATGATAGACAGTCTTTTGAAGAATAAGTTCGTGTTTTTGTAAAAAAATCATTAAAATTACTGATATTCGTTATAAATCAACTGATTGGATGGAGTAAGAGTAGCAGAACATTGGGCTAAGTTCATAGTTATCAAGCCCTTAACGCGTACTTAATTTTAAAATGAGCAATAAAAGTAATAACACATCTCCTCACTCTTCTCTTCATTATGACGTGGTGATCATTGGTAGTGGCGCAGCAGGTTTAAGCTGTGCACTACAACTTGCCGACTTAGGTTCAATCGCCGTCCTCAGTAAAGGCCCTCTTCCCGAAGGTTCAACCCTATACGCACAGGGTGGCATTGCTGCTGTTCTTGATGGTGAGGACAGTATTGCTTCTCATGTGAGTGACACACTTATTGCAGGTGCCGATCTCTGTGATCAGCAGGTCGTAGAATTTACCGTCAGCCACTCACGTGAAGCCATCAACTGGCTAATTAGTAATGGTGTGAAGTTCAGTCGTTCTGATGACAACCAATATCATTTGACTCAAGAAGGTGGGCATAGCCATAGACGAATTATTCATTCTGCAGATTCCACCGGTCACGAAGTACAGACAACGTTAGTGGACGCGGTTAAGAATAAGCCATCCATTGATCTCTTTGAACAACATAATGCAATTGATATCCTCACCGAAAATGATTCTAGCGCTAACAAGAAGCCCACAAGCCACTGTTACGGAATTTATGTGCTCAATAAAGAAAGCGATGAGGTGGACGTTTTTCAAAGCCGATTTGTTATTTTAGCAACTGGTGGCGCGAGCAAGGTCTATCTTTATACATCTAATCCAGATGTCGCATCCGGTGATGGCATCGCGCTTGCTTGGCGAGCAGGATGTTCGGTTGCAAACCTAGAATTTAATCAATTTCATCCAACCTGTTTATTTCATCCACAGGCGAATAATTTTCTTATTACTGAAGCGATCCGAGGTGAAGGTGGACTGCTCAAACGACCGGATGGGAGTCGATTTATGGATGAATTCCATCCAAAGGCTGAACTCGCTCCAAGAGATATTGTGGCTCGTGCCATTGACCATGAAATGAAACGACTTGGTACAGATTGTATGTACCTTGATATCAGTCATCGAGAAGATGATTTCATTAAAGAACATTTTCCTACCATTTATCAACGCTGCTTAAATCTCGGTATCGATATTACCAAAGAACCCATACCCATTGTTCCGGCTGCTCATTATACCTGTGGTGGTGTCAAGGTCGATATTACTGGAAAGACTGATGTCGATGGTCTTTATGCAGTGGGTGAAGTCGCTTATACGGGCCTTCATGGAGCTAATCGGATGGCCAGTAATTCCTTACTAGAATGCCTTGTATTCGCCAAGTCAGTCTCCGATGATATTCGTAAACGTTGGAATCAGAATGCTGTCTTACCTGAGGCAAAACCTTGGGATTCGAGTCGAGTAACCGATTCAGACGAGGAAGTTGTGGTTCATCATAATTGGCACGAACTTAGAAGGTTGATGTGGAATTACATGGGAATTGTACGTAGTAATAAACGACTTGAGAGAGCTGAGCGACGAATAGAACTACTGCAGCAGGAAATCCGAGAATACTATAAAAACTTTCACATCACCTCCGATTTACTAGAACTAAGGAATCTGGTGATGGTGGCTGAATTAATGGTACGTTGTGCTAAACAACGACATGAATCTAGAGGCTTACACTTTACATTAGATTATCCGAACCGCGATGAGTCCCTTGATGGTATCCCCACGGTAATTACGCCTCCTAAGCTTTAAAATAAATCCACTGTTAATACTGTAGTTAATACTGCAGTTCCGATTGCCGAATAAGTTTTGTCATTTCCTTGTCTAACTCTACTGTGGGATGGGCAAAACCCATCAACCAAGAATAGAGATCTGGGTCTGGGTTCTCTAGAAATATTAATAGGTTGTCCTGTTGCTGATCATCCATGTTGAGAAAGCCCTGCTCTAAGAATGAACCTAGTATAAAATCTAACTCCAGCATACCTCGACGGCATGCCCACTTAATTCTTGCAATCTTTGTAGAATCACTCAATTTCTTAATCCTGTTGTTCTCGACTACTGAAAATTAGCTAGCAACATTCTGACAGCTACCTTCATACCAATTTCTTACTTAGAATGTGAATAAGTTCTCTAAAATCCTACTCACTTAAATGACTTTTATCATATTAGGTATATACTAGAAATCTAATTAGTTTCAGTGTCTATCCTGACTGATGTCCCAAATGGATTCAAGTAGATTTTAGATCGCTAACAATGGTTCACAGAGACAACATTAATGACATTATTTGTAAGTGACAGCATCAATAAAGGTATCGTTAAATTTAAAGGTAGCGACGCTGAAAAATTTCTTCAAGGACAACTGACCTGTGATGTTAGTGAACTCGCGACTTCAGTGGTATTACCGGGTGCCTACTGCTCTCCCAAAGGAAGAATTAGAGCAAACTTTATACTTGTTAAACCTGAGGATGATGAATTTTTGATGATTTTGCCCTCTGATCAGGTTCAATTTTTAATTGAGGTTATGACGCCGTATGTTGCATTTTTTCAAACAGAAATGACGGATATCACTGAAGACTACCAAATTCTGGGTATTTACTCAGATTCTGATGTTGAAAATGAGAACGAAAATAACAGTGAATGGAAGAATGTTTTCAATACAGATAAAACTGATAATGAGTGGCAAAGAAGTTCTTCAGACACTCAATCATGCATCAGATTACCTGGTAAATACGCAAAATGGTTAGTAATCACCTCACAATCAGCAATGCAATCCACAACTGTTCTAGAAACAATGCCTACTGAACAGTGGCAGGAGTTGGAAATACGCTCGGGATATATTGGCATTAATTCCAAGAGTCGTGATCAATTCTTACCCCATGATATTAGCCTTCCTGCTCTTGGGGCGGTTAGCTTTACCAAAGGCTGTTATACGGGTCAAGAAATTGTTGCCAGGATGCATTATCGTGGTAACCCAAAATACAGCCTCATGATCATTGAAACCGAACAAACTGATTGCGATATTGCCGATAAACTGACGCAACAAATCAATGACGATGAACAATTGAAAATAGGTCAAATAGTGACTAAGCTACAATTAAGTGATCAACGATGGTTAATTGCAGCCTCAATCAAAAAGACAGTCTATGATCCACAAAACAGTGAACCACAGGAAATGAAGCTTCATGCCTGTGATCAGACCATACAATGCAAATTAACTCTACCGGTAAATATTCCGGCACAGAGCAGTCAAGGAGAGTAACACCTTATGAGTTTGGAAGAAGATTTTCTTAATTTATTACTCGATGCTATTAAAACGGATCGACTTGTCTTACCAACGTTGCCTGAAGTTGCATTGAAAATTAGAGAAGTAGTTGAAGATCCTGATGTTTCTGCACACAGTCTAGCTGATGTTATCGCCAGTGATGCAGCACTAAGTGCTCGTCTCATTAAGGTTGCCAACAGTCCGTTACTCAGAGGTCGTGTTGCAGTCGATAATTTGCAAATGGGCATTACACGTCTTGGTATTACCTTTGTGCGAAACCTTGCCACAGGCCTTGCCATGGAACAGATGTTCCAAGCCACCTCGGAATTTGTAGATACTCGCATGAGAGCTTCCTGGGAACACAGCATTGAAGTCGCATCCATTAGTCATGTACTTGCCAAACACTATGCCGGTTTAAAACCAGATCAGGCTACCCTTGCAGGATTGACCCATGAATTAGGTATTCTTCCAATCTTGACTATTGCAGAAGAAAATCCTGCCCTGCTTGAAGATGAAGAAGCCCTTGATCGCATAATTACTCAACTACACCCTCAAATAGGAAAGGCCATATTATCGGCATGGGAGTTCCCAGAAGAATTAGCCAGCGTGCCGTTTAATTATCTTGATTTTGGTCGTGAGCATGATGGCCCTGCAGATTACTCAGACGTTGTCTGTGTTGCCAACTTACAAAGTTATGCCGGTACCGATCATCCTCTTGCAAGCATTGATTGGAATGATGTTCCTGCATTTGCAAAGCTGGGGCTCGCTACGGATGTTGATGTTCATGAGGTTGAAGGTATTGCTGAAGATATTGACGAAGCGAGAGCCTTTCTTGTTTAAGTAAAGTTAGTTAGATATACCCATTTTGTTATAACATCATTTGGAACAATCTATTTAATAATGTTAAACTTTTAGGTATGAAGAATTTTAAAATTCATAAATCAACGAGAACTCTGAGCAGTATGAATGCTTTACTGTTAGTTGCCGTATGCATTTTAATTCTACTGTCTAATAAATTACATGATGACAGTCACAATATTAATTCCGAAAATACCTGCTCAATTTGTATTGCACAAACCAATTCTGACACCGGATTAATCACTGCAGAATTCAACTTCAACCCCAGAACGGCTTATCCTATGGCTGTATCTGTTGAAGTTAGATTCATCGATCATCAACAATTTTCAATACTGCGTAGTCGTTCTCCTCCCCTCCTTAGTTAATATCGAAGTATGACTGTTAGATTCAGCATTCAAGCTAGATCGTAACAACAGCTCAAATAGGTTCGTTTATTAATCTGGAGCAACCCAATGTTTTTAAAATACACCCTGCTGATTTGCTTGTTGAGTAGTGGCTCAGTATCAGCAACCAGTCAAGTCGCAACGCAAAAAGACATCGATGAGATTCGAAATGAATTGAAAAAAATTGTCGAAGCGTATGAACAGAAGATTTCAGAGTTAGAGCAACGACTACAGGTCGCTGAAGAGATCAGTGATGAAAATACTGAGTTTTCTGAAAATTTAGCCATTGAAGTCAGCCAACAGGGCAATCTTCAAGCTGCCAACACCTATAATCCTGGAATCGGAATTATTCTCAATGGTCATATTCAGAAATCTACAGCTGATGATGACTTTTCTATCAACGGCTTCATGTTGGCTGAAGAGTCAGGACCCGGAGCCGATGGATTTGAACTTGGCGAATCAGAAATGAATTTATCTGCCAATATTGATGACAAATTTTATGCCAGTGTCACACTTGCTTTTGGTGATGAGGTTGAGGTTGAAGAGGCCTATCTGCAAACAATCGCCCTGCCCAATGGATTAAGTTTTAAAGCAGGACGTTTTTTTTCAAACGTAGGTTATCTCGCCAATAAGCATCAACATACTGATAACTTTAGCAATCGACCACTGGTCTATGCAGCCTTTCTCGGCGGTCAATACGGTGATGATGGTATTCAGCTTAGTTGGCTAGCATCTACTGAATTCTATTGGGAGTCTGGGGTTGAATTTTATCGAGGTGAAAACTTTCCTGCCTCAGGTGCTGGCAATAATGGGGCTGGAGTATGGACAGCATTTACTCATATTGGCAACGACATCAATAACAATCAGAGTTGGCGTGCAGGTCTTTCTTTTATCGATGCTGATGTTGATTATAGAGAAACTAGCGTCGGTGAAACTTTCACGGGTTCGAGTCAGCTCTTGATTGCAGACTTTGTTTGGAAGTGGGCTCCTGATGGCAACTCTACCACCCACAATGCCATTATTCAGGCGGAGTATTTATCGCGCTCTGAGGAGGGCATCTTCACCGACAGTTACAATCTGAACCATGTTTACGATAGCAATCAACAGGGTTGGTATGTTCAGGGAATCTATCAATTCTATCCGCAGTGGCGAATTGGTATTAGACGCTCACAACTGTCAGCCGATCGTTTACCCGATGAATTTTTGGGGTCTACTCTTGATTCAGAGGGCCGCGATCCCTTTCAATCCAGTCTAATGATCGATTGGTCAAACAGCGAGTTTAGTCGTATACGATTACAATACACTCAGGATCAATCTACACATGAAACTAACCAGTTGTGGACGTTACAATACATTGCAGCATTTGGGGCTCACGGCGCCCATAGCTTTTAGGAGACATGAGATGTCTATAAGAAAATTATTCTTTTTAATGGCTCTCTCATCATTGAGCCCATCAATATTCGCCGATTTAAAGGTCTTTACTTGCGAGCCTGAATGGAACGCCTTGGTCAAAGAAATAGGAGGTGATAAAGTGAACTCTTTTTCAGCGACTACCGGCCTTCAAGATCCTCATCATTTGCAAGCTCGACCCAGCCTAATTGCAAAAATTAGACAGGCTGACCTGTTGATCTGTACGGGAGCTGATTTAGAGATTGGCTGGCTACCTCTGTTGATACGACGCTCAAATAATCCAAAGATCCAACTGGGAGCAACAGGTCATTTTATTGCGACTCGACATGCCCGTTTGCTTGGGCGAGCAAAAACCATCGACCGAAGCCAAGGGGACTTGCATGCAGCAGGCAATCCTCACATCCAAACAAACCCTAAAAATATCTTACCGGTTGCCAAGGCCTTGACCCGACGAATGATTAAACTTGATTCAGAAAATACAGCCTTTTATCAACAACGATTGGCTGATTTTACTCTACGTTGGAAACTAGCGCTCAAAAAGTGGAAAGTAATGACTCGTCCACTGCATCAACTGACCATTGTTGTTCACCATGTAAGTTGGGATTACCTTGAAGATTATTTAAGACTAAACCGATTAGATGTCTTGGAAGATAAACCAGGTATTGCACCCTCATCGGGGCATCTTTCTAAACTACTCAATAATATGAAAACTAACCCAGCAAAGGTCATCATCCATGCAGCTTATCAGGATGAACGGCCAGCACAATGGTTGTCCGATAAAACAGGTATTCCCGTGGTTAAACTGCCCTTTACCATCGGTGGTACTGAAGCCGCTACGGATCTTTTTAGCCTCTATGACGAAACATTTTCGTTATTGTTAAAGGTCATCGAATAATGGATTGGCAGTCGGTGGATATTAGTATTCTAGGACCAGCCTTTGTCGCTGGTCTGCTCATCCTTTCAACACATGTGCCACTGGGTCAGAGCGTATTAAAAAGAGGTATCATCTTCATTGATCTAGCCATTGCGCAATTTGCAGGGTTAGGCGTCATTGTTGCAGATAGCATGGGGTGGCATGCATCCTCATGGCAGGTTCAAGCTTCGGCAGTATCTGCAGCAGTTTTAGGTGCCATAATGTTGCACTGGAGCGATAAGCGTTTTCCAAAGATTCAGGAGGCACTGATCGGTATCACCTTTGTACTTGCAGCAACCATGGGATTACTATTATTAGCAAATAATCCTCATGGAGGTGAGCAACTTAAAGACTTATTAGTGGGCCAAATTCTATGGGTCTCTTATGAGCAATTATTACCAATAGCTTTACTTTATGTTGGAGTTTTATCTGTTTGGTTTTACTTCGACATACCCAAAGCCAATCGATTAGGATTTTATCTATTGTTCGCTTTAACAGTGACTGCATCTGTGCAACTTGTTGGTATTTATCTGGTCTTTGCTAGTTTAATTATTCCAGCTTTAGCAACTCGAACAATGCGTGGCCCAAGAGCCCTCATTTTCGCCTATACTGTTGGTATAGTAGGCTATGCAGGTGGGCTCGTATTATCAGCCCTTCTAGATTTACCTTCAGGTGCAGTGATCGTTTGGATGCTAGCATTTATAGGTATTTTGACCTCGATGCTCATCACCAACGATGAGTAGTTCACAAAACGTTAACTAAGACCTACTGGCCCAAAGGATTATAATGACCTTTCGATTTATCCCTTTCCGTAAGCACGATATTGTCGAGATGTGTATTCAGGACGAACAGTTATCCAACCAGGAAGATTCTTTTCGTAATCTTTATGGTTTATTGAGTAGCATTTTTCATTTTGAGTTCCATAAAATTGTTGAGTCGTTAAAAGACACCTATGCGCCTATTGACCCAGACTCTGATACGCGAACCTTTGATAATCATCAGCTACTTCCCTCAAATAACTTCATAACATTGTTAGAAGGATTATTAGAAAAGGCAAACTTTGAAAAAGTAACCGAAGAGGATCTCAATGACGCTCTCAATGAAGCTTCTCTCTTTAAAATCAGATTACAGGTCAATTTTGATGATTTCTCTGAGGTGTTATTATTCTC
>JAUUZN010000168.1 GCA_030589945.1 Gammaproteobacteria bacterium
ACCCATAGAAAATGGAGGCTGAGGCCGGAATCGAACCGGCGTCCATGGATTTGCAGTCCACTGTATAACCATTCTACCACCCAGCCTTGGATGTTGTTCTAATTAAGAATGAAGATTTAAAAAACCCCGGAACTCTTTACTGTATTAAGTAACTAGTGCCAGGGTTTAGAATTTGGAGCGGGAAACGAGATTCGAACTCGCGACCCCGACCTTGGCAAGGTCGTGCTCTACCAGCTGAGCTATTCCCGCAATTCAAGAGCCGGCAATTTTACAGGACATTCGGATACTGTCAAGCACCATAATCCATATATCATGAGTTTTTGTAAATTACTTGCTTCTCATCAAATCAGGCCACGCCAATTGTAAGTAATGATACATTGACCAAAGCGTAAGAAAGAATGATGCATAGAGTAAAACATAGGCGGTAATGAGTAACCAATCTACAACATCTGGTGTGTTTGCAAAGAGTCCAATAATCGCCAACATTTGTAGTGTGGTCTTAACTTTACCGATAAATGCCACTGAAACCTTTCCTTGGGTTCCGTACGTACCCATCCACTCTCGAAGTGCTGAGACAAGTATCTCGCGACAAATGATCACCACAGCAGGAACGGTCATCCAAATGGTGTTGTGCATCTGAATAAGTAGCGCCAATGCAACAGCGACCATCAACTTATCAGCAACAGGGTCAAGAAATGCACCTAGGTCTGTAGTTTGCCCAGTGCTTCTTGCAATGTATCCATCGACAATATCGGTTACAGCGCCCACGGCAAAAATTGTTGCACAGGCGAGAAGAGTCCAATCATAGGGGAGAAAAAACAACATCACTAACACCGGGATCAACCCAATTCTGAAAAGCGTTAGCATGTTAGGTATCGTCATTATCCTTTGACCTTGTATTTTTTGATGTTAAAAAAGATTAAATTTATCAATGCGATGGAGTTATTTTATTGTACTGAAAATACACTTCATTGGATAGGTGAATCTGTTCATCCTAGTAAATTAATCATGAAATCGGTTGTGAATATTCTCAGCAAGAGTCTGGTTAATGCCCGGTATCCGTTTTAAATCGTCCACCGTTGCTTTTTTAATTCCCTGTAATCCGCCAAAACGCCGAAGCAACTCTCTTCTTTTTACAGCACCAATACCTGAAATTGACTCAAGCGGTGAGGTTCTTTTTTCTTTAGCACGTTTAGCGCGGTGGCCGCTGATGGCGAAACGATGCGATTCGTCTCGTATATGCTGTAACAGATGGAGTGCCGGATCATCGGCTTCTAAAATAATCGCTGTAGACTGGCCCGGTATGAATAATTGCTCAAAACCAGCCTTCCTGGTTCGTCCTTTTGCAATACCAATAATAATGGGTATATCCACTTCAAGTTCTGCCAAGACTAATTCAGCCTGTTTAAGCTGGCCTTTACCACCATCAATAACGAGGATGTCTGGGACTTCAATCTCCCCTGACTTGACCCTTTTATAGCGGCGCATTAGAACTTGATTCATCGCAGCAAAGTCATCGCCACCGGTTATATTATTAATATTAAATCGTCTATAGAGACTTTTTATAGGTCCTTTATTACCAAATACGACGCAGGAGGCTTGGGTGTATTCCCCCGATGTATGACTGATATCAAAGCATTCCATGCGATCTGGCACACACTGTAATCCAAGTAAGTTGGTAAGTGCCTTGAAGCGAGTTTCAACAGTCTGATTAGAGGCAAGTCGTGTCGACAATGCATTCTCTGCATTCGTTTTTGCTAGTTTCAACCATTGTAAACGTTTCTCTCTAACGTTCGATTTTAAACTGACCTTATGCTCAGCAATGCCAGACAATACTTCAGCAAGTACCTTGGCGCTGTCACCGGTAATTTTAGATATAATTTCAGAAGGTATCTGGCTACCTTTAAGATAATACTGCCCAACAAATGATTCGAGGATTTCTGAATCGGTAAAGTCACGTTTTAACGATTGGAAGTAGCTGTGACTTCCAAGTAGCCTTCCCTGTCGCACAAACATCAGTTGGATACAGACTGTACCTGCATTACGGGCAATGGCCAACAGGTCGAGATCACCACTACCTCGCTCAACGACCTGCTGTTGGATCAGCTCTCTCATCCTTCCAATTTGGTCGCGATATCGCGCAGCTTCCTCAAAGGCCAATCCTTCAGCTGCACTTTCCATTCTCATGGCTAAATCATCAATCACTTTCTCATTGTGCCCTTCATAAAAAAGTCGAGTCATGTCAACATCACGACCATAATCCTCAGCACTAATAATGTCTACACAGGGACCACTACAGCGTTTAATTTGATATTGCAGGCAGGCTCGCGAGCGATGGTTGAAATAACTATTGGAGCATTGTCGGACCTGAAATAATTTTTGTAATAGATTGAGACTTTCTTTTGCAGCACCTACACCTGGAAAAGGCCCAAAGTATTTTCCTTTTGCTCGTTTTGCACCCCGATGTAAACTCAGTCTCGGGAATTTTTCATCAGACAAATAAATATAAGGATAGGACTTATCATCTCTGAGTAAAATATTAAATTTTGGTCGATGACTTTTTATTAAGTTTTGCTCTAGAATGAGTGCTTCTGCTTCGGTATTGGTTATGGTGATCTCAAAATAGTTTATGAGCTTAACCAAGGCTTTAGTTTTCGGACTATCTAAGTTCTTACGAAAATAACTAGATACCCTTTGCTTTAAATTTCGAGCTTTACCAATATAGAGAATGGTTCCCTCAGCAGAATACATCCGATAAACACCAGACTGGGTAGTCAATGTTTTAAGTTGCTGGTTAAGTTTATCGGACGCCACGAATGATGTTAACGATTAATGGTTAAAGTAGCAGCGGATCAATAATGCCATGTCGAATAGCAAGATGAGTCAGGCTAACATCATTTTCAATATCAAGTTTCTCAAAGAGTCTGTAGCGATAACTATTCACCGTTTTAGGACTCAAGCAAAGCGTGTCTGATATTTTTGAGACCTTCTCGCCCGAAGTAATCATTAACATGACCTGCATTTCTCGTTCTGATAACTTTTCAAAGGGACTGTCTTGATCATGATTAAAAGGTCTTAGCGCGAGTTCTTGAGCAACTTCAGCTGAGATGTATCGTTGACCTGAATTGACCTGACGTATTGCTCTGACCATCTCATTCACACCGGTACCTTTTGTAAGATACCCCGCAGCACCCGCCTGTAAAAACCTTGATGGATAGGGTTCTCCGGAATGAACAGTGAGTGCGATGATCCTTATTTCTGGATTATGCCGAATGATTCTTCTACAGGCTTCTAACCCGCCAATACCAGGCATGTTGGCATCGAGCATGATAATATTAGGCTGGAGTTCTCGAGCAAGTTTTACAGCTTCTTCGCCAGATTCGCCTTCACCAATAACGGCGATCCCTTTCGCATCAGCGAGTAATCGTTTGATGCCAATTCGAACTAAATCGTGGTCATCAATTAATAGTACATTAATCAAAATACACCTCTCTTACGGCAAAATAGCCAACACCCGACAACTCGGGCAATGCCCAAGCCGATTAATTTGTAAGTAGTACAACTGTACGTTGGAGGTAACGCATAAACGTTCCTTGTTTGTGTGTTGGATTCCATTCCATCAACATCATGTCGATGTTCAACGCAATGAGTCTAGCATATTAAATAACATGAATGTCTCCTCGGCTGAAGAATTCGAGAGATCTGGCTTATCACCTACGAAAGCAAAGGACGATGTCTTACAAAAGGTATAATTGTTCTAGATGGGGTATTTATGGCGTTGTTAAATTGTGTAACGATTAACGATATTTTGCAGTTGTGTCGATATTTTTGAGAGGTCGTCTAACCCAACAAAGATCACTTCACTTCCCTGATAACTATTTTCTGCTATCTCACTCAAGGTTGTTGCATTCTCATCAATTCCTTCGCAAACCTGCGCATGCTCTATGGATGAGCTCGCAATTTTTAAATTCATATCAGTGATTTTAGATACAACATTAGTAATTTGCATCAGCGACTCACCACTTCTCTTTGCACTTGCAACAGATTCAAGGCCTTTCTCTTGGCAATTTGTCATCGCCGTTGATACCAGGTTAACTTTAGATTGTAACCGTTCAATCATTATTTGGATTTCATCCGTTGAATGTTGGGTTTTACTTGCAAGAGAACGAACTTCATCTGCCACCACAGCAAAGCCTCTACCCTGCTCACCAGCGCGCGCTGCTTCAATAGCAGCATTGAGTGCCAACAGGTTTGTTTGGTCTGCGATACCACGGATTGTATCAAGAATTGTACCGATGGAATTGCTATCGCTTTTCAGTTCCTCAACAACATCCATTGAATTAGCCACTTCTGAACTCAACGCATTAATTGAACCGATAGTTTCATCCACGAGGGTTTGTCCCTGAAGAGTCTCTTCATTCGCCTGCTCTGAAGATGTAGCAGCAAGATTAGAATTTGTGGTTACTTCTTGAACGGATTGATTCATACCAGATATGGCATTGGTTAATAATTCTATTTGTTGTTTTTCTTTTTCAGTACCTTGTTTTGCAAATGTAGCAGACTGTGAGATATCGCCAGTTGACGATAATAATAATTGAGTCTGTAATACTACGTCAGTGATGGTGGTATTTAGACCACCAATGGCCGATCGCATTGCAGTCTGTAATTTTCCAATCTCATCTTTCGATGTAACTTCGATTTTTGTGGTCAGATCACCCTTTGCAATTTTTTCAAGGTTATCAATAATTGTTCTTAGCGGTCGCAATTCATAATTCATATATATATAGATACCAATCATCGAGAGTATGACCAAAAACCCAGAGACCGAATAAGAAATTAGTGTAGTTGACTTTAAACTTTGATAACTACTCGTAAAGTCTTTTAAGGTATAAATAGATGCGATCGGTTTCTTCGATATAGACAAAATTGGCATGTTAACTGTCGAATAGTGCAATCCATCCACGTCAACAACACTTGCTGAATTACTATCAATTTCACTCAGCTGAGACTGGATATTCGACATGAGTTTACTGTTGGTACTGTAATCTAGAGTGTTATTAAGACTTGAAATATAAACTTCTGATTTGTTTTGACGTTTAAACTCTTCTATCGCCCGATTTAAATTTTTCTGGTACACAGCAGAGCCGATCACTTTGCCACGCATGCTCAATGGAAAAGCAACACTGATGACTAGTTTGCCATCAATATCACGCTCCACGGCACTCACTATTTTTCCATCAGCAATCGCTTTTTTAATCAACTCTGTTGGCTTTGAGCCTTCAAGTGACGCAGGTACGGCAAACAGCACATCGCCATCAACATTGGTTATCTTAATCCTCGATAATACGCCTGATGAAGATAAAAGATTATATGTTGTAGTCGCATTTTCGCCTAGCGTTGCCACGTCTAGGTCTTTAAGTGCTTTCCGGGTTCCTCTGTCTCTAATTAATATAGATGTTTCATTGACCATTGCAAAAAGTTCAGCGGAGACAATCATTTCCCAAAGATCAGAGCGACCATCAATCGTTACAGCCTCAATTCTTTGTTCGTTTTCAGATTGGATAGCCCCTTTAGCGAACATAAAGGTAAGAACAAGTCCACTAATTATTAATAGTGTAACCACTGTAATCCTTGTGCGTAGCAACATTTGAGGCTTCTCCGTTTACTCTTTAATAGTCTATTATTCTGAAGGGTAACCGGCGGTCTTCCATGCTGGGAAACCATCGCGATAGTAATAAACCTTTTTATATCCCCATTCAACTGCCTTTAGAGTTGCTTTTGAACTCCGTAAACATTTTTCACCATTACAGTAAAAAACGACCATGTCATCCATGGTAAGTTCTGCTGCTAATGAATCTTTAGTAAATTTCTTTTTTAATTCTATATGAACAGCATCAGGTATCCGGCCTGCATTCCAATCTTTATCAC
>JAUUZN010000116.1 GCA_030589945.1 Gammaproteobacteria bacterium
CTTAAAAGCTTAGAAAGTGAATTTTCGGATCAATTTATACGTATTCATCGAAATGCTTTGGTCGCTAAGAAATTCCTGGCAGGATTTTCAAAAAACAAAGATGGAAACTGGCAGGTCTCTTTTCGGGACATTGATGCAACCCTTGAAGTTAGTCGTAGACATACAGCCGCAGTTCGTAAAATAATTAAACATTTATAACCTTATCAGGATTAATTTTTACCATGCCTCAAACGCTTATAATTGCAACTCGAAAAAGTCCATTAGCATTATGGCAAGCTTATTTTGTGAAGGATGCTCTGGAAGAAGCCCACCCTGATTTAACTATTGAATTACTCGAACTTACCACTCAGGGCGATAAAATATTAGATACACCCTTAGCGAAGGTCGGAGGAAAGGGACTTTTTGTAAAAGAATTAGAGGTGGCGATGCTCGATGGTCGCGCCGATATTGCGGTGCACTCTATGAAGGATGTTCCTATGGAATTTCCTGAAGGTTTGGGTTTGGCGGTCATTGCTAAGCGTGAAGATCCAAGAGATGCTTTTGTTAGTAATCACTATAATTCCCTTGATAGTCTCCCCAAGGGCGCGGTTGTGGGAACATGCAGTTTAAGACGGCAATGTCAGCTTATGGCGAAACGTCCCGATCTAATTATTAAAAGTCTACGCGGCAATGTTAACTCTCGGCTTGCTAAGCTCGATGCGGGTGATTATGACGCCATCATTCTTGCGTCTGCAGGTTTGATTCGATTAGAATTTGCCGATCGAATTGCACAATTTATCCCACCAGAGGTTATTTTGCCCGCTGCAGGTCAGGGGGCTGTGGGCATTGAATGCCGATTGGAAGATGAGAGTACACAGCAATACCTAGCAGTTTTGAGCGACCCAGAAACAGAGATCAGAGTTAGGGCAGAGCGGGCCATGAATACCAGGTTGCAGGGTGGGTGTCAGGTGCCTATTGGTGGTTTTGCAGAGTTGAACGCTGAGAAATTAACAGTTAGAGGGCTCGTGGGTAGTATCGATGGCACAGTAATTTTATCAGATTCAGTGATGGGTCTCGCCGATGATGCTGAGACACTCGGAGTTGAGCTCGCTGACAAGTTATTGGCATTAGGCGCGGATAAAATTCTGCAAGAAGTGTATGGCGCAAATACGTCTTCAGAAAAGAATGACTAAAATAAAATGACACAGCCCTCAGCAATTGCAGTTATGGTGACTCGTCCGGGCGATATTGGTAAAGACCTCAGTAATCGTTTTCAGAAAAGAGGTTTGCAAAGTTGCTTTTTACCGACTCTTGAGATCGTGGGTCAGAGTTTAGAAATGCCCATTGAAGATTTTGAGCGGGCTATTTTTATCAGTGTTAATGCTGTTAAATACAGTTTTATTAGTCATTCATTTAAAGATTTGTTACCGGCCGAGGTCATTGCAGTCGGCTCTGGAACCGCCAAAGCATTGGCCGCTCAGGGTTGTGATTCAATTATTGTGCCTAAGCATTATAATAGTGAAGGTCTGCTAGAACTAGAACAGTTACAGTCAGTTTCCGGTCGACACATACTCATTGTCAAAGGTCGAGGAGGGCGTGAGAAACTTCAGCAAACTTTGACTTCACGAGGCGCCATTTGCCATGAATTGGATGTATACTGTCGAGTCTTCAAAACGGTTGATGCAATAAAACTTAATGATTTTTTAAGCTTTAATGGTACAAAGATTACAATGCTTGCAAGCATCGAAACTTTAGAGTCAATGGATCAGAACATCAGCGGAGTAAGGGGCTTAAGTTTTGATAAAAAGCAGTTAACTCTGGTGGTTGCCAGCGAACGTATCGCGCAACATGCTAAGCAGATGGGGTATGATTCAGTGCATCTTGCAGCAACGGCGTCAAATGATGCAATGTTTGAAGCCGTGGAGTGCTTGATAAGCTCATTAGATTAACGATTTAAGAGAATGGATCAGGATAAAAAATGACAGACGAAAAACCTAAGGTTAAAGAAGACGGTTTAGATGATGCAATAAAGGCTGAACAGGTTGAGGCTAGTGCAGAGAACGTTGTTGATAATAAAAAAGCCGTCACTAAAAAGGTTAAGAATAAAAAGGTTGAAAATAAAAAACCTATTCAACAAGAAACAATTAAAAATGAGCCACTAAAGAGCGAGCAACAAAACCAATCAATGGCCCAACCTAAGACATCGATTCTCTCAGTTTTTCACAGCCTGATCAGCTTTATCCTGATCACCGCTGTAGTGGGATTAGGTTTTTATGGCTACCAACAGTTATTAATTGTCACAGAACGAATTAGCGTCATTGAAGGTGCACAGCAAGAAAACTCTACAAAAGTACAAGATCAATTGGCGTCCAGCTTTTCAAAGGTACAAAACCAGCTGCAACAAAAATTACAACAGATGAGCGAGGTGAGTGGAGCAAAGTCACAGGAGCTTTCCGAGCAACTTGAATCCACTCAGCGGCAAGTGAAGCTTTTTGCTGGCCGCCATCGGACTGACTGGTTGCTTGCAGAAGCAGATTACCTTGTACGAATTGCAAATAATCGTTTGGTACATGAACGTGATCCTCTAACTGCCTTGGCATTATTAATGAGTGCAGAAGAGCGTATTATTTTAATGGACGACCCTAGCTTAACGGCAATCCGCGAAGCTCTTTCTAGGGACATGGCATCACTGAGGCTATCGAAAAAAGACGATGTTGCAGGCATCGCCATACGCATTAGCGGGCTGATTCCTCAGATAGAAAAGCTAGCATTTATTACTTTTGAATTACCACAAGAAACCATTGAATCGATCGATGGACCGATATCAGAACCTGCAACCGATTTAACGTGGCAAGATAAATTAAAACTAACTCTCAAGGAACTGAGTGTTAAATGGTTTGAAGTTCGTGATCACGGACGGGCTGTTAAACCAATGATGACTTCTGAAACAGAATCGATCATTACTAATAATATGACGTTGTTTCTGCAGTCTGCACAATTTGCAACGTTGAAACAACATGAGGAGTTGTATCACCAATCTCTGGGGCAAATGTCCAATTGGATTATCGAATACTATGAGCACAATGATCCAATGGTGCTCGCTTTTAAAAACGAAATCGATAGTTTAAATGCTTTATCGGTTAGAGGAAAAATACCCTCCTCGCTAGAAAGTCGCTTGGCTGTTGCGAGAGAGGTCGAATCTCGACTAAACAAAACATTAGTACCTGCAAGTCAAACGGGTGAGCAGTAATGAGATTGCGCTGGGTTTTAATATCAACCATCGCCATTGGATTGATTGTTGGGCCACTGATTAAAGATATTCCTGGTTTTGTGGTGATTGCACTTGGCGACTATACCGTGCAAACGCGACTGTGGCAGCTGATCGTTATGGTGATTTTACTGCAGCTTTTATTTATTTTGCTTTATCACCTGGTGGCCCACGCCTGGAGTTCGGCAGGTAATTTGAGAACCTGGTCTGGAGGTCGTCGCGGTAAAAAATCTAGACAAAATACAATCAACGGGATGATTGCTCTTGCAGAAGGTGATTGGAAAAACTCTGAAAAACTGCTCACCAAAGGGATCCAGGACTCGGATACTCAGCTGATCAATTATCTTGCCGCTGCTCGAGCGGCGCAGTCACAAAAAGCAGATGCCCGACGGGATAATTATCTTCGTCAAGCCCATGTAGCTGAGCCCAATGCAGAAATTGCCATTGGTTTGACACAGGCACACTTGCAACTTAATCACGGTCAGTACGAGCAGGCGCTAGCAACTCTAACGCATCTTAAAAATCTTGCGCCAAAGCATGAGCATGTTTTATTTTTGTTGCAGAATCTGTATCGTCAACTAGGCGATTGGAATGGGTTTCTTGGATTGGTGAAAGATCTAAAAAAAGTCTCAGCCCTTTCTTCCGACAAATTAACAGACTATCAAATAAAGGCTTGGCAACAATTGTTGCAAGGTGATGCAGACAGTGGTGGTGTTGAGAGTTTGCACTCTTTATGGATGACGATTCCAAAACCATTTCAGAAACAGAAGCAATTGATTAGCCGTTATTCAGAGCTTTTAATTATTCATGGTGGGCAATTAGAAGCGGAAAAAATATTGCGTACAAATATCAAGAAAGAGGGTGACGAACAATATATTTATTTGTACGGTAAAGTACAGGCCGATGACCTGTCGAAGCAACTTGCTTTTGCTGAAAGCCTCAGCAAAAAGTTTCCATCAAATGCGACACTACTTCTCAGCATTGGTCGAATATGTCTCAACATGGAACTTTGGGGCAAGGCGCGTTCGAGCCTTGAGAAGTCAGTAGAGATGACGCCTCTTCCTGAAGTATACTTCGAGTTAGCGAGAGCTTATGAAGCATTGGGCAATCATCAGGATGCCTTGATGAGTTATAAAAATGGATTGGCTGGAGCATTGTTAAAATAAACAATTACTTCTTGCCTTTATTTTTATTCTTTCCTTTGTTTTTTTGAGATTTCTTCTGTGATTTTTTGCTTTTCCCCCCATCTAAATCATGGCCATTTTTTAGGGCTTTGAATTCTTTTGAGCCAGGCTTAATGCCCAAGTCTTTTGCTAGGCGACCCCAGCCTTTATGCTTATTGTTGTTATAGGAATGAATAACATCATTTAGTGGACGATGGGAAAGTTCCCCCAGTCTCAAGACCATGTAAGCGTCAGAAGCGTTATTAACCTGATTTAACACGGCCCGGATCTCAACATCATCGATATGAAACCGTGTGGCAAGTCGAACTCTAAATCCTGATGAATCAGCCAGAGCTTGAACATTTAAATTATCTAACCACTCAAACTCCTTGGCTTGAGAATTTGTGGGTACTAGAAAAAGCAAAACAATTAGCGCTGCGGAAAGAAATTTATACATTGTATTCTCCATATTTTGATCGGGTCTAAATACGTCTTCAGTTTTATAAAAAAGACATCAAAAAAAAGGGTCAAAGCAAAAGCAATGACCCTCTTTAGCATTAGTAAATAATGTAGTTATTCAAAATTAACTTCTGTGGTTTGATTCACTGAGACAGTGGCATCTACACTACTAAGAGCGCTCCACTCATCTGCAGTATTGTCCTCAACAGAATCGTCCTCTTCAGCATCACAGGTGAGAGCAACCGTATAGTCTCCAGCGGTTACAAAACTAATAGAATAATCAAAGCTATCGGTTGCAGCATTATAAACAGGCATTGCTGTTGTAAGGGGTGATGTTGCACTACCTTCATCATCGGGCGTAACAGCTAGGCCATTGTATAGGTAGATAGCTTTACCTTCTTCACAAGAAGGATCAGCAACTACGGTTGCAGCAATTGAACCAGAAATGGTGCCGACTTCGGTATTATCTACGATTCTGAGAGTCGGTCGCAAAACATAATCATCAGAGCTATTGCCAGGATTATGAACAGATTTTCTCAAATCAAAATCAATGGTGAAATTTGTAGCGCCACCTGCAGCAATAATGAACGGTCGGTTAAGTTTAAGACCGGTGTTACTGCCACTTGGAATGTACAGAGAAAATTGCTGTCCACCATCTTCTAAAATGATGTAAGAATCCATCGAGCTTTCATTAGCATCAACAAGGAGTCTCATCCAGTTGTATTGTCCGGCTTCAAGTTCAGTGTTCTCTAGCAGAACAGCGGTTTCGCCATTTTGATAAGCTAGCAAGTCGATTTCTTTTGGTTCATTAAAAGTAAGTGTAAAGCTTTCGCCACTTTGAGGTTTAAGCTCAACAGCGGTGAAGCGAACAACTACATTGAGTGCTTCATCAATGGGCGCATCAGTTACAGCTACTGATAGTGAACCAGTAGAACTTGTGCTTGATGAGCTGACTCCTCCACAACCAGTGACCAAGGTCGCTAGAAGAAGGCTAGAGAGTACGGATATTTTATTTTTCACAATATTCACCTAAATTGTTATCATTACGTTAGTTTGCGGGATTATAACCGGTTTTTTAGAACAAACAAGGTGAACTACGTCACAAAATGGCTTGGTTAAGCGGTTTCAGCGTATTTAACAGGCTTTATACTTCGTTTTAGGCGAGTAATAGGAAGATAAATTAGAATGGCGAGTAATCATCAGGTTAAATACTATTCACCAGTTGAAGAGATGCTGAACATTTATTCTCACAGCATTGGCCTTGGTTTAAGCTTAATTGCACTGGTGATGCTAATTTTTCAGGCGAGCCTAAACGGTGGTCTTGTCCATATTATCAGCGCTGCTGTTTTTGGATTGAGCTTAATCGTTTTGTACGCGGCCTCAACGTTTTATCATCGTGCGAAGACGGATGTATTGCGCTCTCGCTTAAGAATTGTAGATCATTGTGCTATTTATCTGCTTATCGCAGGTTCATATACCCCCTATATGCTTATCGTGCTCAACAACTCCATTGGTTGGTTGATCTTTGGTATCTGTTGGTCAATGGCTGTTATTGGTGTGGTGTTGAAGTTCTTTTTCACCGGCAGGTTTACGGTGGTTTCTACTGCCATGTATATCATGATGGGATGGATGATCGTTTTTGCAATTGATCCACTCAAAGAAAATCTCTCTCAAGAGGGTGTTTACTGGTTAGTCGCAGGAGGGATAGCCTATACAGTTGGCGCTATCCTTTACGCCATTAAACAAATCAAATTTAACCACGCAATCTTTCATTTCTTTGTCTTGGCCGGTAGCGCCTGCCATTTTGTATCAATCTATTTTTACGTATTACCAATCCAACATTAATTTGGTGTCAGGCACTGGTGCCCGGCACTGGTGTCAGGCACGGGAAAGGAACACAATGAAGAACTTGTTATTGGCTTTATTTAGTCTAATCATCATTTCAATGCTCACTATTAATGTGCAGGCAAAAAAGAAGAAACAATATTTTAACCAGACTGAATTTGAGGTTGATTTTACAATTACTCATCCCATTCAATCGGGTAGTTTTATTAAAAAAAATTCTTTTGAAATACTAATTCTAGGTGAAAAAAATAGGGTAGACAGTACCGTTGATAAAGAAAGCGCGACCGAACAAATTGCTGCTCTGTATGCGCTTGATGAAAACAACAAATATTCCAAAGTACGGGAAGTTGTGTTGCCTAGAGCAATCATAGCTTTTGATTTAATATCAAGCAGCAAAGACATTGATAAACTTCTATTGCTTGATTCAGAAAATCTATCGTTGATTAATTTTGACAAGCAATCAGTAGAGTTTCTCACCAAAATTGCTTCCATGTATCTGGATCCAAATCCACAATTCGTCGCGTCCAAAAAAATGGTAAGAGATATTAATGGTGATGATCTTGAAGACATTGTTATTAGTGACTTTAAAAGCATTAAGGTTTTAATACAACAAAGTGATGGAGAGTTTATAAAACGATCCTTACCAATAAAACCGATCATTGATATGGGTAGCCAACATGTATCTTTTTCTGAGACGCGTATTTTTAGTGTTGATACAAACTTTGATGATCGCCCAGACATCGTGGTACTTGAAAATAACCAGTTAACGGTCTTTCAACAATTAAAGTCTGGTGAATTTAGTCCGCTTCACAATATCATTGAGTTACCGATGAAGGTTAGTAGCCTTGAGTGGTGGAATGTGAAGGGTGCTGATGGTCAGTCAGCCGATCAAAGTAATCTTGAGCACCAAATGCTTGAGACGATTGAAGATATTAATGGTGACAATATTGTGGACATTATGATCAGGCGGACTAAAAGCAGTGGCGTCTTCGATCGAGACAACCGTTATGAGATTCATTATGGGCAGAACCAGAAGGGCACTCTAAGCTACAGTTCTGCTGCCAACACATCGGTCAGTGCTGAGGGCACGCTGTCGGGTCTTCGGCTTATAGATGTGAATAATGATGGAAGAAAAGAAATATTAGTGTCTGCTTTTGATATTGGTGTGGGTCAAATTATTGGTGCGTTGCTTTCTGGTAGCATTGATCAGGACGTTTATGTCTTTGCGCTTAATGACAAGGATCAGTTCATTAAAAAGCCAATATTTAGAGATGATGTTGATTTGAATTTTAGTCTGTCATCGGGAAGATCGGGTCAGGCCGTTATTCTTTCAGCAGACTTTACGGGTGATGGAAACAATGAAATGTTGCTTTCAGATAGCAGCAAACGCCTTTCCATTTATAAAGGAAATAGTACCATTAAGCTTTTCAGTTCAGCCAAAGAGCGTCACCGGCTCTCCATACCCAAAGAAGGTTCAATGTTAGTTTCGGCAAAACTGTCTAAGGATCAAAAGCACAGTCTTATTGTCCGATATGGTAAACAGGATGATTCAAAACTTCGAAATAAAGTTGTTATTTTATCTGCAAAATAAAAGTTTATATTGGAATAAAATTACCACTCACAACACTGGACAAAAAATAGCGAACTCTTTATCCTTATAAAAAAACCGCATCTTAAAGGACTGAGAGACAACGATGAAAAATCTATTTTTTTGCGTTATTGTATTATCTTCTATAATTTTATTTTCTGATAAAGGTTCGATTTCAGAGGTAAAAGCCAATGAAATTGAAACTTCCCCGCGGATCCCCATAGAGTATTTTAGTCAGCTTCCCAGTGTTGATAAGTTTAGTATTTCACCCAGTGGTAACAAAATCGTTTATATCAGAAATACCGCTGAAAAAGGGATCAGCTTTATTGTCATGATTGATATTAAAGCGGGTGAAAAGAGGGTTCTGGGATTAACTGATAATC
>JAUUZN010000126.1 GCA_030589945.1 Gammaproteobacteria bacterium
CTGCTTTTGCAATGGATTCCTTTGTTTTCGTTTCGCGTACCGAGTTTAATAGTTCATTGGTGACTTCAATCCATTGACCAATTTCATCCGTCTCATGTCCCTTGAGTGCGGGAATAGCCAAATTCTTTTTTGAGCTTTGCTGCTTATTGAGCATCTTGAAAAAGCGATGAAGGGGAGCTGACAATTGTCGTTCAAAAAGTAAGAACAGGAAGCCAGCAATTAAGCTTACCGCTAATATGGTGATGATACTCATCGCAATGGAACGTCGTACGAATGAATCTGCGGCCAGTTGCATATTAAGATCAAGGACTAATTTAACTGCGCCTAAGGAATCACCCGATTTAATGGGAAACTCCTGTGACTCAAGGAACTGCTCTGAATCAAAGGAATAGGATTGCCGAACAGAATTACCAAATTGTTGGCCGTTTGGATAAACTATTTTCGCTTGATAAATGCGTCTGTCGGTGAGCAGTAAGGAAATTACCTGTTGAGCTTTGCTGATATCATTTTCTTGAACTGCGGTGGATAATGAGGAGTTTATTAGGGCAACTTGACGTGTAATTTGCTGGTGGGTATCCACACTGTGGGTTTTATAGTCAACAAGGATGTCAACGACCAACAATAAAATGATAATAAACCAAATTATAGCTAACGACTGTCGTAATAGTCGAGTCGCTAATTGATTTGGACGGGCTATTGTCATTTAGTCCGTTCTCTCAGTTAGTTTCATCGATTGAAGTAAGGGATAGAGTAATGCAAATAGGCGTCTCTGGCAATAAATGATGGCTATTTTGCCATTATTAAGCACTTTTTTTCATTGGGATGTGTGCAGACGCAAGCAAATACATTAGAATATGCATCAATCGAATTTTATGTTCGTTTATACCTCTCTCAGAGCCTATTTTATAAACACTAAAAAGAAGATGTTACTAACAGACACATGCGCTTAAAACAGATAAAACTTGCAGGTTTCAAATCCTTTGTTGATCCGACGACAGTTCCTTTCCCTGACAATCTAACTGCGATTGTGGGACCTAATGGTTGTGGAAAATCAAACTTGATTGATGCGGTCCGTTGGGTGATGGGCGAGAGCTCTGCTAAGAATTTGCGTGGTGATTCGATGACTGATGTCATATTCAATGGCTCTGCAGCTCGAAAACCCATTGGTCAGGCAAGTATAGAATTAGTTTTTGATAACTCTGACGGTACCATTACTGGTGAGTACGCAAGCTATAGTGAAATAGCCATTAGGCGAACAGTTAATCGACAATCTCAATCTACCTATTATTTAAATGGAACGGCGTGCCGTCGCAAAGATATCACTAGCATCTTTTTAGGCACCGGTCTTGGGCCACGTAGTTACGCAATTATTGAACAGGGTACGATTTCTCGTTTGATTGAATCGAAGCCTCATGAGTTACGTGTTTTTATTGAAGAAGCGGCGGGTATATCAAAGTACAAGGAACGTCGTAAAGAAACAGAGAATAGAATTCGGCATACAAGAGATAATTTAGATCGTTTAAATGACATCCGCGAGGAACTTGGACGCCAATTAGCTCATTTGCAAAGACAGGCTAATTCTGCAGAAAAATATAAAACTTTTAAAGTTGATGAGCGACAACTTAAGGCCGAGCTAATTGCCTTGAAGTGGCAAGGATTTGATGATCAGGTATCTGGTTTCGAAACCAATATTAAAGCGATGGAAGTCGAGCTTGAAGCAAAACATGCTATTCAACGCTCCGTGGATTCAGATATTGAAACTAGTCGCGAACAACACATTGAATTTACCGATAGTTTTAATGAAGTGCAGGGTCGATTTTATGGCGTTGGTGCAGAAATCGCTCGATTAGAGCAGAGCATTAAACATAATGTTGAAAGACATCAGCAGCTCAGTGACGATTTATCAAGACTTGATCAGGCCGAACGTAATGCGTTGCATCATATTGATCAGGATGACCAACTGATCATTGGTATTAAAAAAGAGCTAACAGCTATTGAACCTGAAGCATCACAATTTGAAAAAGCGGTTGAGCGTTCTACCGAAGAATTAAATCTTGCAGAAAATGCGATGCAAGATTGGCAACAGGACTGGGATTCATTCCAACAGGAGTTTGCCAATGTCAGTCAGAATGTTCAGGTTGAGCAGACAAAGATACAGCATTCAGAATCGCTTTTAGAGCGTTCAAAAGCTCGAATAGAAAATTATCAAAAAGAACTGTCAGAAATTTCTGTTTCGCCGCAGGAAGAAAAGTTAAGAGAACTCACTGAAGAACTTAGCAAGTCAGAATCAGATTCAAAGGCTTTGAGTTTAAAGGCACAACAAAGCCGCGAGAGTATTAACCAATTACGAGAGACTCGAGATAACCAACAAAAAAATATCACCGAACGCTACCAGAAGCTACAGCAACTTCAAGGGCGTGAAGTGACATTAAAAGCACTGCAAAAAGCAGCACTGGGCGCCGATAATGAAGCCGTCGAGACCTGGTTAGAAGAGCAGGGAATTGATAACACAACCCTTTCAAAACACATCAGTGTCGATTCTGGTTGGGAATTAGCCGTTGAAACGGTACTCGGTAAACAGTTAGATGCCATCAGGGTTGAAGATTTTTCTGCCTTGACTGAGAGCCTCCTTCAATTGCAAGAAATTGATCTCAATCTAATGGCTGCTGCTGATACTAAACAAACAGCGAACACCGGCAGCTTGCTTGAAAAAATTGAGAGTCAAATAACGCTTCCTTCCTGGTTAAATTCAGTCTTTATCGCTGAGTCATTAACCGACGCACTCAGTCGTTGTGAATCCCTTAAGCAGGGTGAATCTTTAGTGACTGCCGATGGGTTTTGGTTAGGTCAGGGATGGTTGCAGGTTGCTCGCAAAAAACAAAATGAAGACAGCGTCATCACTCGAGAAAAGGAATTGCGTGAACTATTCTCACAGATTGAAGAACAGTCACAGCAATACCAAGTTTCAGAAAACGAATTGCAAAGTACCCGCACTCAATTAAAAGAATTCGAAAGCAGTTGGCATGCACAGCAGCAGCTGGTTTCAGATTCTAGTCGTTCGGTTGCCGAGTTAGCATCAAAGGTCAGTAGTCTTAAAACAAGTTTGCATCATAATCAGGGTCGATGGACCATTTTGACCGATGAGATTGCAGAGATTGAAACTCAACGAGTTATCGAATCAGATAAATTATCAGAAAGTCGTCTAATGCTTGAGAAAAATATTGATTTGATGGCTGACAATACCGCTAAAAAAGATCAGTCGGTTCAACGTCGATCGGAGATTCAATCTCAATTACAAAAGTGTCGCAACATCAGCCGTGAAACAAAGGATCGTTTTCATGCATCTGCCTTGCGTGTTGAATCTCTAACAGCTCGATTGAACTCTGCTGAAACAGGAAAGAAACGAGCTGAATCACAAATTGATGAATTGGGTGAGCGAAGAGGACAACTGCAGGATGCTCTTGCAGAAGATAGGACACCCATATCGGAACTTGAAGATGAGTTAGAAGTCACTCTCTCAAAACATCAGGTGGTTGAAAAAGAATTAGCTGAATCACGTAAAGGCTTGGAAACAGTTGACCATGAAATACGTGTTTTAGAAGGCAAACGTCATTCTGCTGAGCAAAATGCAGTTGCTGTAAGACAACGTCTAGAAAGTCTACGTATGGACTGGCAAGGCATTAAGGTTCGTCGAAGTAACGAGGAAGAACAACTAAAGTCTTCCAACATGACTGTTGCCGAAATTAAAGAAAAACTACCCTCTGATGCGTCAGAGCAGGAATGGGAAGAAAAACTCGAAAAAATGGCGAATCGAATTCAACGTCTCGGTGCCATTAACCTTGCTGCAATTGATGAATACAAAGTACAGTCAGAGCGAAAAACTTACCTTGACGATCAAAATGATGATCTTTGTAGTGCATTAGAAACATTAGAAAATGCTATTAAAAAAATAGACAAAGAAACACGTAACAGATTCCAAGAGACCTTTGAAAAAGTCAATAAAGGTCTACAGGAGTTATTTCCAAAAGTCTTTGGCGGTGGCCATGCTTATCTTGAACTGACGGGCGATAACTTGCTTGATACCGGTATTACGGTCATGGCACGACCACCGGGTAAACGGAACAGTACCATTCATTTACTTTCAGGTGGTGAAAAAGCACTCACAGCCATTTCACTAGTATTTGCAATCTTCCAGATGAAACCTGCACCATTTTGTATGCTTGATGAGGTCGATGCACCTCTAGATGATGCAAATGTCGCACGGTTCTGTCGACTGGTTAAAGAGATGTCGAAGACGGTACAGTTTATCTATATCTCGCATAATAAGGGTGCAATCGAGATGGCACATCACTTGACTGGTGTTACCATGCACGAAGCTGGAGTTTCTAGAATGGTCTCGGTTGATCTAGAGGAAGCAACAAGCCTTGCACAAGCAAATGCATAGGAGTCATTATGGATATTGACCTAAGAATTGTCTTACTGCTTTTGGGCATCGTTGTCATTGGTGTGATTGTTTGGGATGCCTATCGCAAAAAACGTACGGCTGAAGAAAAGTCCGTAGAGTTTAATCAAGTTACCCTCGATGAAATGATGGAAACAAGAGATTTTAGTGGATTTGACCTCACCGGTGTCGGTACCTCTCGTGTTGTTGATGATGATTCTGAGATTATTGTAGAGCCCATGGTTGCCCTAAGAGATGAAGATATTCCTCTTTCAGAAGACACATTTGAAAATGATGGTCTAGGTTTAGAACAGTCGAACAATAGCGAGCAACCCAAGGTTGCAACTGAAGCTGTACCAGAGCCGGAACCGGAACTGATCATCACTATTAGTATACTTGCACGTTCAGAAACAGGATTTATACCCGACAAGCTACTGCATTGTATGCTGTCCAGAGGTCTTCGATTTGGTGAAATGAATATTTTTCATCGCCATAAAAATACTTCTGGAGAAGGTGCCATCCAGTTTTCATTAGCGAATGCTGTTAAGCCCGGAACTTTTGACTTGGACGATATGAATAGTTTTCAGACGAAGGGGATCACTTTATTTATGATGTTGCCGGGTCCCCAAAAGCCACAAAAGTCCTATCAAATTATGCTTGATACCGCTCAGCATATTGCTGCTGAGCTTAATGGACAGCTCGTTGACGGTGCAAGGAATGTGTTAACTCAACAAAGTATTCAGCATCTGAATGACAAAATTCAAGAGTTCGAACGTAAAAACATTGCTAAGCGTTAGTTAGATACTCGTATAATGAATAACATTAGAATACACTTTTAGACAGGATATTATTAATGCCCGTCGACAGAATAAAATCTTTACGTAAACAATTAGAGCTTCTAAATCATCAGTATCATGTCCTTGATGCGCCCACTGTACCTGATAGAGAGTACGACCGACTGATGCAAGAGTTAATTGCTCTTGAAACAGATTATCCCAATTTAATCACCAAAGATTCTCCCTCACAAAAGGTCGGCGGTAAGCCCATCGACAGCTTTCGTCAGGTCAAGCATTCAATTGCTATGTTGTCTTTGGACAATGCTTTTGAAGATCAGCAAATCATCGACTTTATTGGTCGTGTTGCAAACAGACTTGAGTTGAACGAGCAACAGGTTCTAGATTTAAAGTTTTGCGCTGAGCCTAAACTGGATGGTGTTGCGGTAAGCTTAAGATATGAGAATGGAATTTTGATGCAAGGAGCTTCAAGAGGCGACGGTATTAACGGTGAAGATATTACTCATAATGTGCGGACCATCGCCAATATCCCATTAAAGTTACTTTCAGAAAACCCTCCCGAGGTATTCGAAGTGAGAGGCGAAGTTCTTATTCCACACCGTGGTTTTGAACAAATGAATGAGAGAGCTCGCCTAAAGGATGAAAAAGTATTTGTTAATCCACGTAATGCAGCAGCAGGTAGTATTCGTCAATTAGATCCAACAATTGCAGCAGCACGTCCTTTACGGTTTTATGCATACGGATTGGGAGAATTTAGCGGTATTGAATTACCCGGTTCGCATTTTGAGCGACTGATTAAACTATCAGAATTTGGCTTTAATACCTCACCGGGAACTGAACAGGTTACGGGTGTCGCAGGCTGTCTTGCCTATTACCAACTCATACAGCAACGTCGAGATAATCTAGAATATGATATCGACGGTGTTGTGTTTAAAGTGGATGAACTATTAAAGCAGCAGCAGTTGGGCTTTGTCTCAAGAGCTCCACGATGGGCTATTGCACGTAAATTTCCTGCTCAGGAAGAATTAACCACATTATTAGATGTTGAGTTTCAGGTTGGACGAACGGGAGCGATTACCCCTGTTGCACGACTTGAGCCTGTCTTTGTTGGCGGTGTGACGGTCAGCAATGCAACCTTACATAATGCCGATGAGATAGAACGTTTGGACGTTCGTATTGGTGATACTGTAATCATCAGGAGGGCAGGTGATGTGATACCCAAGGTCGTTAGCGTGGTATTGGCTCGACGTCCTGATTCTGCCTCGAAGATTGTCTTTCCCACCGAGTGTCCAGTGTGTCGCTCTGAAGTCCATCGACAGATTGACGAGGCCGTTACTCGTTGTACCGCTGGTCTCTACTGTGCCGCTCAAAGAGTTGAGGCACTTAAGCATTTTGCGTCTAGAAAAGCCATGGATGTTGATGGTTTAGGAGATAAAATTGTTGAGCAACTGGTGGCAGAAAACATCATCAGTAATGCAGCGGATCTATTCACTCTCGACAAGGCGCGACTCATATCTCTGGAGCGCATGGCTGAAAAATCTGCCGATAATTTATTACAGGCTCTTGATGAGAGTAAGAAAACGACCTTTGCCCGATTTATTTATGCCTTGGGTATAAGAGAAGTTGGTGAGGCAACGGCCTTATCACTGACTCAACATTTTGGTAGCCTAGCTAATTTGACTCATGCAACATTGGAAGAGTTAATTGACGTTGATGATGTCGGGCCCATTGTGGCCAATCATATTTTGGAATTTTTCAATTCTGAACATAATATTGATGTTGTTAAGCAACTGATACAGGTCGGAATAAATTTTGTAGAAAGCGAACCCGCAGCTAATCAACAAACCTTACCATTATCGGGACAGTCTTGGGTAGTGACAGGAACGCTTGATAAAATGACCCGTCAACAGGTCAAGGAACAGTTACAGTCCTTTGGTGCTAAGGTTGCAGGCTCCGTATCAAAAAAGACCACGGTGCTGGTGGCTGGTACTAACGCAGGTTCAAAGTTAACAAAGGCAACGAATTTAAATATCAAAATAATGACTGAAGACGAATTGGTTAATTTTTTTAAAAATATAAAAGATGGAGAACTTGAATGACGGCATATCATGTATATGGACTGGGTAATGCTCTGGTTGATATTGAATTTGAAATTGGTGTAGATGAACTCGAACGCATTGGAGTCGAGAAGGGCATCATGACGTTAATTGATGAAGACAGGCACCATGAACTACTCGATCATATCCAGGGTAAGCAGCACAAACGAGCCTGTGGTGGTTCGGCTGCGAATACAATCATTGCTGTGTCGCAACTTGGAGGGAAAGGTTTTTATAGTTGTCGCATTGGTAATGATGAAACTGGTGACTTTTATCTAACTGATCTGCACGATGAAGGCGTGGTTTCTAACTTAAATCATGGTTCAAGGGAAGAGGGTATTACTGGAAAATGTCTCGTTATGATTACTCCCGATGCCGATCGCTCGATGAATACATTTTTAGGCATTACCTCAGAACTGACCGAAAAACTATTGGATATGGATGCGCTCGGTAGCTCCCATTATTTATACATTGAAGGATATCTTGCGAGTTCTCCAACAGCGGTACAGACTGCGGTTAACAGTATAAAGAAAGCGCGTGAATCTAATGTACAGGTGGCGTTTTCACTTTCTGATCCTGCAATGGTTCAGTTTTGCCGTGAAGGATTAGATATGATGCTGGCCGGTGGTGTAGATTTGTTATTCTGTAATGAGGATGAAGCCAGAGCTTATAC
>JAUUZN010000101.1 GCA_030589945.1 Gammaproteobacteria bacterium
GGCTGAAAAACTTAATACCCCGCAAAAAACGTATGAATATTGGGAGTACAAAGGAAAAATACCCGGCATTGTCTCAGTAACGCTTGAGCTAATGCAAAAATACGAGAATCAGTAAGCTAACTACTACTTTACAGGCACTATTTACCTGATGGTGTACCACAAAACTTCCAGGAGGCCTTATTTACGCCTGGTGTTTGTGCCATTCCTCTTTGGAGTAAAGATAAATGGCGTTTTGGTGTAATTTGCGATGGGGCCCCAATCTATGATAGTCGCACGAATGAAATGGTAATGTTCGATTCATACGATGAGGCAATGACAGAACTTCAAGAATGGAATAAGTTTAAGCAAAAAATAGATTAGACAAAAAACACAAAAAATCACAAAAAACCATTGAATGTCCGCTTTTATGATGATATAGTGCAATTTAACGTAGTGTTGAAAGTTGAGTCTAGTAATAGATTCAGCTTTTTTTATGTCTGAAGGAAAGATTATGTTCGGTGCAATTGGCGAGGTGATTGGTGGTATTTTCGGAACAGAAAAGGCCATTGATAACATCATAGATAAAGACAAGGGTTTGTTGGTTAAATTCGGTGGATGGGTCGATGACTTTAATTACACTGATGAAGAGCAAGCGATAGCTAATAGGGATAAGCGAGAATGGGCAATAAGACAGCTCGAAGCACTTTCACCTTTTAAAGTCGTGCAGAGAATTCTTGCTTTTGCTGCAACAACATTATGGATCGTTGTCGCAACAAATGTCATGGTGGCCATGTGGATGGAAGCATACAATCCTACACTGGTTATTGTTAAGCCTATGCTTGAACTTGCATTATCTAGTTATGTTTGGGGGCCAGTATCATTGGCATACGGACTTTATTTTGGCGGCGGTGTTGTTGATTCATTTAAACGTAAAGGTGCATAGCGTGTGTGTTATGGACTTCATGCCATTTACTTATCACAGAACAAGTGAAAGAGATTATCGAGTGGATATAAAATCAATAATTCAAGCGCTCATAATTGCATCAGTAACCGCAGTTGCATCAATGTACGGTACACAGTTAGTTATTGGTGAAAAATTAAGCGCAATAGAATCAGACATATCAGATATAAAGCATAACCAACGCGAATTCAGAAAAGATTTTTATTCGCCAAGGCACTAATAAATTTACTCGCTGTGATAGCGACACGATCAATAGTAATGGAATGGGTTGAAACTGAATTATGAGGCTTTCTGAGCAACAAAAACTATTTGCTAGTGAGTTTGTTAAAAATGGCGGTAATGGTACTGAAGCAGCAATAGTTGCTAAGTACAAGAATCCAGCGGTTGCAGCGTCAAGATTGTTAAGAAATGATAAGGTCTTGGCGTACATTGATAAGCTCAATGAAGAAATTATATCAAGTAGGATAGCAACAGCACAGGAAAGGCAAGAGTACTGGACTAGCTTAATGCGTGGCGAGAAGGTCGATGAGTTTGTAAGTGAGCGCGGTGAAGTTGTCAAGGTTGCTGCAAAAATGACAGATAGAATTAAAGCAAGTGAGTTACTTGGCAAGAGTCAGCTGGATTTTGTTGAAAAAAGAATTGTTGAGTTATCTAGTCCGGCAGATGAATTGGAACGACTAAAAGCAATAGCGCTAAGTATTGATGATTAGCTCTCCTGAAATACAAAGTTATCTAATTAAGAAGGCGCACGATTATCGTCATAACCCACTTGGGTTTGTAAAATTCGCTTGGGATGGAATAGATCCGAGAACATGGCAGGAAGAAATATTAATTGAAATAGGCGACAAGCTTAAATCAGGAGAATTAAATACACATTCTGCAATCCAAGAAGCGGTTGCTAGTGGTCACGGCATTGGTAAGAGCTGTTTAGTATCATGGTTAATAATGTGGGCCATAACAACAGAAGCAGATACAAAAGGTGTTGTAACTGCAAATACCGAGAATCAGTTAAAAACAAAAACATGGGCTGAACTGGCAAAGTGGTATCAATCGTGCAGATACAAGTCATGGTTTAAATTTACAGCAACAGCGCTATTTAGCTCAGATCAGGAGCGTGAACGAAAGTGGCGCATAGACATGATTCCCTGGTCTGAACGAAACACAGAATCTTTCGCCGGGCTTCATAATGAAGGTAGGCGTATTCTTGTTGTGTTCGATGAAGCCAGTGCTATCCCTGATGTTATATGGGAAGTAACAGAGGGCGCATTGACTGATGAGAGCACGGAAATTATATGGGTGGCGTTTGGAAACCCAACAAGAAATACGGGTCGCTTTAGAGAATGCTTTGGAAGATTCAAGCATCGTTGGAGCAGACGGCAGGTTGACAGTAGGACTGTGCCAGGAATAAACAAAAAACAAATTAAACAATGGGCTGACGACTATGGTGATGACTCTGACTTCTTTAGGGTTAGGGTAAAAGGCGAGTTCCCACGCTCAGGAAGCAGACAATTTATATCTGCTGAAGATGTTGAAGAGGCGAGAGTAAGAAAAGTTGATGTGCCATTTGGAACAGCAAAAGTAATTAGTGTTGATGTGGCAAGATTTGGCGATGATCAGAGTGTTATTGCACTTCGTCATGGAAGGAAGCTTGAGGAATTAATAAAGTTCCGAGGTTTAGATACAATGCAGTTGTCGGCTGAAGTTGGGCAAGTTATTGCTAAGGCAAAACCTGATGCTGTTTTTGTTGATGGCGTTGGTGTTGGCGGTGGTGTTGTCGATAGATTAAGGCAACTAGGTCATGACATTATAGATGTCAATGCGGGTTCTTCACCAGACAAGGAAAATAAAGAAACCCATCTAAATAAACGGGTTGAGATGTGGGATAGGATGCGGCAATGGCTAAAAGGCGCAGACATACCAGATGATAAAGATTTATTAGATGATTTTATTGGTATTGAATACGGATTTGATAACAAAATGCGGCTACAGTTAGAGAAAAAAGAGGACATGAAAAAGCGTGGCTTATCATCACCTGATTGTGCCGATGCTGTATCGCTAGGTTTTTATGCTCATGTTATGCCAAAATCAGAAGAGTACAGCTTAGAGCCGGAGGTTTATTATGACAGTTAAACCAAGAAACCCAGATAAAACAAGGTTGTTTTCACAAGAAGTAGCAATTGCTGATAAAAATTATCGCAGAAAGGATGCGGACGCTTATCGTTTTAATGATGGTAAGCGAGTATTTAAAGATAAGGTCGATAGCAAAGGATATTGATTTATCACAACGGTGAGAGAAGTTAATTAACTCACTGAATGTAAAGAAAGTTTTTCCCGCTGTGATAGCGGCATTTTCCCATAGATGGAAACCTAATAATGAGTCAAGAGCAGTTAGCTAATGAAACAATAGCAAAAAAAGTTGCAGAAGTGTTAGACAAACATTACCCAGGTCATGCGTGGGCTGTTAATGCTGATGTAATGCAAGGGATAGTTAAGGTCCATAATCTAAATTTATCAGGTGAATGGGGTTTTATCCTAAAAATGGATAGCTTATTGAATGATCCAACAGAGCGTCCAGTTGTGAATGCAGGGGGTGAACTGTTAGAAAGATTTAATGTATCGCGCGGAGAAATTAAGCAGCATGAGATTATTGAAGTAAAGCGTGATTTGCGCGGGGCAGCTATTCATGCAACCTGATTTTTTAGCATTAGCGCGTGATGCCTATGATTCCAGTGAGAGCTATGTTGATAGTTATCTAAGGAAACAATGGGAAGATGGGTTAAAACAATGGCAGGGCAAACACTCGTCAGGATCTAAGTATTTATCTGAATCATTCAAGGGTAAATCAAAGCTATTCAGACCAAGAACACGCGCGGTGATCAGAAAAAACGAGGCCAGTGCTGCAAGTGCTTTTTTCTCTACAAATGATGTAGTTAATATCGAGCCTGTAGATGATAGTAATGATGATGATCTATTAACCGCCGAGATTACAGACGGCATGGTTAATTATCGCCTACAGAATACAATCCCCTGGTTTATGATTCTAAACGGAGCGTATCAATCAGCGCAGGTGCATGGACAGGTATGCTCATATCAATACTGGAAATTCGATGGCAAAAAGGATGAGCCTTGCATTGATTTAAGACCAATAGAGAATATTCGCATTGATCCGGCGGCAGATTGGATAGACCCTATCAACTCAAGCCCATACGTTATTGACCTAATCCCCATGTATATCGGTGATATAGAGTCAAAGATGAAAACGATTGATGATAAAACTGGCGAACCTAAATGGATTGAGGCTGATGAGAAAACATTATTATCTGCCAGTAATGAGTATTACGACTCAACACGGATGCAGCGCGAGGATAGAGACGACTCAAAAGCAAGCACACATTCAACGAATAATAAATTTAGTACAGCATGGGTAAGGCGCAACATAATCAGGATTGAAGGTCAGGATTGGGTGTTTTACACGCTAGGTAGTGAGCATTTACTATCTAAACCTAAGAAACTGGAAGATGTGTATTTTACAGGAGAACGGCCTTACGTTATGGGCTGCGCTGTATTAGAGGCACATAAGACATACCCATCTAGTGTATGTAGTTTAACCAGTGATGTGCAGTCAGAGATTAATGATGTGACTAATCAGCGCATGGACAACGTGAAGCTGGTATTAAATAAGCGTTATTTTGCACGAAGAGGATCGCAAGTAGATTTACGATCACTGACCAGAAATGTTTCTGGATCAGTGACACTGATGAACGATCCTGAAACTGATGTAAAAATCCAGTCCACTCCTGATGTAACAAGTTCATCATTTAATGAACAAGACAGATTAAACCTTGATTTTGATGATCTAGCAGGGACTTTCTCAGGCTCAAGTGTTCAAGCCAATAGAAACCTGAATGAAACGGTTGGCGGCATGAACCTAATGAGCCAGGGAGCAAACCAGTTAGGCGAGTATCAGTTAAGAACTTTTGTTGAGACATGGGTTGAGCCGGTATTAAAGCAATTGGTTAAGCTAGAACTGAAGTATGAAACCGATACTACTGTATTGGCGATTGCTGGTAAGAAGTCTAAAACATTTCTTAAATATGGCTATTCAAAAGTCACAGATAAAATGATGAATGGAAATCTGATTGTTTCTGTGAATGTTGGTACTGGCGCAACTAACCCGCAATCACAAGTTGAACGGTTTTTCTTTGGTATGAACTCACTAGCGTCAATGCTTGGCGAGAAGTTCATTGAGACTATCGACACAGAAGAAGTTATTAGTGAAGTGTTTGGTAAGCTTGGATATAAAGATGGGCAAAGGTTCTTTAATAACGATGAAGAACAGGACCCACGTATTGTACAGTACGAGCAAGCTATACAGCAGTTACAGCAAGAACTGGCGCAGAAGCGCGACCCAGAAGAGCAAGCGGCTAAGGTTCGTAAGCTGGACGCTGAAACAGAGCGCACCAAGGTCGAGACAGTTAATAAATCAGTCGAGAGTACGTTCAGCGCTATGAGTAGTGCTGAAAAAATTGCAATGCAACCTGGAATTGTTCGGATAGCTGACGATCTTTTATCAAGTTCAGGATATGAAGATCAAAATGGATTCCCTGTAGCTGACGCACCAGAACAGCAACTAATGGATTATGAACCGCAAGGTTTGAATAACAACCCAACAACACCTATAAACCCTGGTGTTGGCATTCAAGAAGGAATGAGCGATATATGACACTATTTCCTGGAATTAAAAATTATATAGAAACCAGCAGAGTTCGTGAAGATGATCTTCAGGATGAAATAGACTATTTAAGCGAGGAAAATGCTGAGTTAAGAAGAAAACTAGACGGAATTAGTAGTCCTACTGTCGAGAGAGTTACTTTAAAGGAACTTTATGAACCTGAAAAAAGTGAAATGATCGAAAGGATAGAATCAGAAGCAATACATTATCATAAGTCTTTGTATGAAAGAAGGTTCAATAATGTGCGAATAATACTTGAATCGTTGGTCGCTGGGTATAACCCAATGGAGTATGGAGAACTAAATCATAAGGTACGTAATTTATTAAGTGGTTTACGCCGAGAGCTTGAAGAAAAAAATGACTGATATTTTAAGCGTTGCACAACTGGGCGTAGAAGCCGAATCATTTAAGAGTTCAGCGCTATGGCGATACCTTAATGAATACGCAGAAAGTGAAATCATAGATGCTAGTCAAAAATTATGCACTGTAGACCCGAAAGATATAAATGCAATCACTGAATTACAGAATAAAGTTTATAGGGCCAATTCTTTTATTACCTGGATAGATAGGGCAATAGAGAGTGGCAATGCTGCAATAGATGAAATTCGCGAACACCAAGAATAAGAGATTTTTTAACACTAATGTCGAGATGACATGAGGAAGCAATAATGACTGAAGAAGCCATCCAAGAGGACGTTTCAGAAGAAGTTGTAGAAGAAACGGTTGTAGAAACCGATATTAAACAAAACGATGATAGGGCGGATGCTATTGAAGCACTGGCAAGTCAACGTGAGGCTGAAATACTAGCTGAATCAGGTAAACAGGTTGAAGAGGAAGCAGAAGAGGCGGAAGAAATTCCTACCGATGACGATGCAACCCCAAAACCAGAAGAGCCTAAAGAGCAGTTGGTTAAAGTAAAGATTGATGGTGAAGAGCTTGAGTTGCCTATATCTGAGGTAGTGAAAGGCTATCAAAAAGATGCAACAGCGAGTAAACGACTAGATCAAGCGGCACATGAGCGGCAGGAACTAGAACAATTACATGCTGACATTGAAGCAAGAACAAAGCAAGAAGAAGCAAAGGAAGAGCAGCTATCTACGGACGATGACTTAACCGTTGCTGAAAAAATATCTACTGCACTTGATGATATGGCGGTAGGTAGTGATGAAGAAAGACTTGCAGCAGCGAACGCACTGCAAGAGCTGTTTGGACGTGGTGATAATCCTACTATCAATGTTGATGAAATAGCTCAACAGGCAGCACAACAAACGAGATTGCAAATGCAGTACGATAATGCACAGCAACAGTTTGCAAATGATTATCAAGACATTGTAAGTGATCCAACGCTCCACCAGATGGCGACAAACGTATTAAATGATGCAATACCAAAATCACAGACATACGAAGAAGCGTTTAAAACGGCGGGCGATACGATTAGACAGTGGCGCGACAATCTGACTGGAACAACAACGGTTAGCGATAAGGTGGCACTAAAACAGCGGCTTGAGCAGGAGCCTAACAAAATCGGCTCAAGAGCTGAACCTACGCCGAAACAAAAACCAGAAACACCAGCTGATATTATTGCAGCTATGAAGGCAGCTAGAGGCCAATAGCTTTACTTTTTAATCGTCGTGATGACGATACAATCCAAAAGCAGGAAAATATATTATGGCAGGTCAAGTATGGGGGACTAATTCCCTCGGTGGGTACATGTACTCACTAAATTTATCTAAACAGCTAAGACAAGCTGTTCAGCCTTTAACAAAATTCCGTCAATTCTGTGATGTAAAAGATGCAACACAGCAAGGAAAGAACAAAGGTGACACTTTCAATTGGAACGTGTATTCAGATGTTGCAACGCAAGGCTCTACGCTAACTGAAAATGTTGCTATGCCAGAGAGTAATTTTAATATTACACAAGGAAGTTTAACTATCACTGAATATGGTAACTCTGTTCCATTTAGTGAAAAACTTGATAATCTTTCTGAGCATTCAGTAAAAGAAGTTATCAATAAAGTGCTAAAGAATGATGCTAAAAAAGCATTTGATAGTGCAGCACACGCTCAATTTGATGCAACTCCATTAACAGTAACACCAACTGGCGGTAACTCTGCTACAGCGGTGACACTGGAAACAGTTGGAGCATCAACCATTATTAATGCAATTGCTCTTGGTAAGGATCACATCAAAGCAATCAGCGATATTATGAAAGAGCGTAATATTCCAACGTATTCTAATGATGACTATTACTGTATTGCTCATCCTTCTACATTTCGCGGTTTCAAAAATGATTTAGAGGCAATTCATCAATACGTTGATGCTGGATTCCAAAAAATCATGAATGGTGAAATTGGGCGTTACGAGGGAATGCGCTTTATCGAGCAAACTAACATTGCTAAAGAGGGTTGGTCAGGTGGTTCTAACCAGGCTTATTTCTTTGGTGAAGATACTGTCGCAGAAGCAATTGCTTGTCCTGAAGAGGTGCGCGGTAAGATTCCAACGGATTACGGACGAAGCAAAGGTATTGCTTGGTACTATTTAGGTGGGTTTGGACTTGTTCATGCTGATGCAGTGCAAGCACGTATTATCAAATGGGATAGTCTTTCTTGATAAATATGGGGCTGTTAATTCGGCCCCTTTTTCTTGGGTGGTAATATGGAAAAGTACATTACTGATAATGGTTATGGTGCTTCAAAGTCTGATGCTAAACGTGGACATTCTGATGAGTCTATGAAAAACGACAAAGAAGATGATTCATGGATTAGCGAGTACGAAGAAGATGAAAAATACAGAGAAACTGGTTTTGGTAGAGATAGGGGTGATGCAAGATGAGTGAAGCAAGATATGTCCCAAATGGGGAGCTACAAGGTGATAACAAGCCTATGACTGATCACGGTAATTCAAAGTCAGGCGATTTTAATGGTTCATTGGGTGAGGCTAAGCGTTCTGATTTGGAAAAAGGATATTGCTCTAAAGGCGGGATGTCTGGAACTGATAGCGATAAGGGTTTTGCGTGATGCTAGATAAAAATAAACCTTATGGCGAAGTATGCGGAGCATGTCCGTTTAAATATGAGCAGGGCGGAAAGTTTTTTAATGCTGAAGGTAAAGAGGTTAATGCTGACGGCAAATTAAAGCGAGCAGTAAAGCCTAAAGATGTTAGTTGAAACTCTACTGCTTGAATGCAGGACAAGGCTTGATGATGTCAATAAGCCATATTTATGGCTGGATGAAAGTATCATATCCTGGATAAATGAGGCGCAAATTGAAGCTTGCAGAAGAGCTAGACTAATATCAGATAGTTCTCTATCGGTTAATGTCGCTATTGGCACTCCTAGTTATGATATTCCTAATGGTGTCATACAGATACGCAAAGCCAGGCTGTCACTAGAAGATTCAACACTTTGCTTTGTTGGCTCAAGAGATATGGATGAAGACGTTTCAGGGTGGGAAAGCCACGCTGGTACGCCTACAAGCATAATTACTGATATAGATAGTAATATGTTTACTTTATATCCTAAGCCAATAATTAGTGACACACTTAATCTTACTGTAATTCGCGAACCGTCTGAAATCATAGATGATAGTTCGGTTCTTGAAATACCTAACAGATTCCATTATGCGTTAGCTGATTGGGTGTTACATAGGGCGTATCAAGTAAGAGACTCTGAAACGATGGATAAAAACAAATCAATAGAGCATTTAGCTTTGTTTGAAAATGAATTCGGGGTTCGTAGTTCGGCTAAAGATGAAATATTTAATATTCGCCAAATGCCATACAGCAACACAGATGGATATTATTAAAAGCATCATATATTTTAGACAATCGCGTTGAGATAACGCCATATTCCCGGAGTAATAAAAGTGGAAATTAAAAGAATTTTCAAGAAAGACGATAAGGGCGAGCTTATTCGCGATCAGGATGGTGACGCTATTCTTGATACGATCAGAGTAAAGCGCTTATCTAAGATGCAGAATTTTACGCAAAAGCTTATTGATAGAGCAATCCGAGAGGGTTTTATGTCAATGATCAAAGGTAAGATTGTACTGCACACGAATGATGGTGATTTAAGCTACAAAATTGTACGCTCACCCGGTTATTTCTGTTGCCATGACAATGAGCCATTAGGTGGTGAAAAAGAGTGTCGCGAGTATGTTGAAGCGAACTTTAAAGGTATCGAGTCACCCGATAAAAACAACCCGGCGGGTTATCGTAAAGATAATTTCCATGCTTGTGAACTAGAGGGGGAAATATAATGACTGATCAAGTTTTCAATATCGCTTTAGGGCGTTCAGCAGAACTCTATAATCGTGTGGATTCAAGTGACCCAGTCAATGCTGTGCTGACTATTTTAGTTTTGGCGACAGCAGGCATTGAATCGGATGCTGTACTGAAAGATAAAGATACTGTGACCGATTTGGTATCTGGCACGACCAATGAAGTAACAAACACGGGTTATGCACGTAAAGAGTTAACTGATGCTGATATTGTGGCCTTTGCTCCTGACGATACAAATGACCGTGTTGACCTTGATATTCCAGATCAAACGTGGACAGGTGTTGCGGCGGGTGATGGCTGGAATGATTTTATTGTGTGTTATGACCCGGACTCAACGGCTGGTACAGATGCGAACATCGTTCCCATGACGCAACATGACTTTGTAA
>JAUUZN010000183.1 GCA_030589945.1 Gammaproteobacteria bacterium
ACTTTTCTCGCTGATAATCCAGATGCTAATTCTGTACTTGAACTGGTACGTTCAACGGATGAATCTAAAAACAATCAAATTAACTCTGTGAATTCGTATCAAAAGCTACACCAGAAAAAATCAGCCGATGCATTACAAAAACTCAGAGATGTGGCTTGCTCAGGTGAGAACATTTTCGAAGAACTATTGTACACCACACGATATTGTTCATTGGGACAAATCTCACACGCCCTATACCAAGTAGGTGGTGAATACCGAAGAAACATGTAGTTAGCACAAAATAGCAAACTATATAACCGCAAGTCTAACTATTAGAATCAGTGGAGTTGCTATCCCAGTTCAGCAGGTCTCTGCTGCAAGGATGCAGCAGCGAAGTCTTTTCCCTAATATAAAGAATGGATGGGTTCACGACGCCCTGCAGAACTGGGATAGCAACTCCACTGATTCGGCACAAAATCTAAAGTGTTCGAGTCTTACGTCGCTGCCAAGTAATAAACCCACTGATCGTTAATAAGATCAAAATTATTGCCGTTAGATCCATTAATAATTTTCCGTTACTAGTGAATATTTGTCCGCTGTGTAAGTCTTGAACAAATTTCAATAAGGTTATTTGTTGCTCACGATAATGTTGTGCCACAAGCTGTTTTAGTTGTTGCTCCTCAAGAGACTGATTATTAATGACTTGAAAAACAGGAACATGATTAACAAACTCGTCAGTTAATCCGACATAGGGTTTGTCAATAAATTCAAAGGTATCAAGATCGAAATAAAGCTTTTGAGTCGTTGTGCTGATCACCAACGTGCTTTTCAATATTGACGCAGAAGCAATTGACTCGTTGTATTCTTCTTTCACATTAACAGTATCTATACGTTGTAAATCCTTAGTAAAAAAAGTGATTGTTGATGAGTCAATGAATACAAAGTTATCTGAATGTTGTTCAACATAAATTGCCTGTGAAAAGTTATCGATTAGATTCTTTACCTTTGACTGTTCATTAATCGCATAGATTTCATTTTCGAGCTTACAAAAATTCAGTGTTGAAAATTTTTTACAGGAAAGGGTAGTGGGAGATTTTACTCCATACCAGTCTAATAACAGTGAATTGCTAATGAACTTTTTGTGCAATGACATGAATTCAAAATGGATTAAAATAATTCCAGTGACTGCAAGATTAATTAAAAATAATGCCGCAGTAAAACCGATGCGACGATGCCATTTACGAAAAAAAATTGTCCGTTTTTGTTTTATTTTCTTTTGAACTTTAATTTCTTGAGGACTCATTGAGCATCCACTTTTTTTGTATTGACATGTTGATGTAAGAACAATGCAAGTCGAGTGATTTTTTTCATGGCACTGACTGACATTGTTGCACCAGAGATACCATCAATATGAACATCAAGATTATTCGATGCAGTTAACCCAGCCTTTATAAATTGCTCACCAAATACGCTCATTTGAATTTCACCGCCACGGCTTTCACGAAACTTTAAAACTTTAATGTGCTGAACCTGATTATCTTTAATACTGATAGCAAACGATATTGGTTTTTCTTTGCCTATTTTATCTAAAAACCAAATAGTTTGGAGACTGTTTTTTTTGTTTTTAGTTTGATGATCATCATCCAATAATTTCTTCTGAACGCTCCAATAAGTGAGTCTTATTTTTGCATAGTTATGGTCGATGATTTGTGAAACTTCGGACTGTAACTCTTTCGTTAACCAGAGTGTTTTTTGGTGAGATTGCTCAGTTAGTTTATTATAGGTCTGCTCTAAAAACTGCTTCTTATCATCCTTTAAGGAGGCTAAATTTGTCCATGACAAAAACACAAGCAATACTGCGAGTATTAATTGCTGAGAATGTAGATTGTTAAAATTCAATGTCACCATGCCTCAAACTCTAGAACATGTACCCTACGCCAAGATTAAATCCTTTACCATCTTGCGCACCTGAGCGATTTTCAATATCGAACTTAAACACCACATTCTCATGAGGCCAATAGTTTACGCCGAAGTTTGACTGTGTTTTTTCAGTATCGCTAGAGGAGAGTCCAGCATTATTATTCCAAGCATCGTAACGGATAAAGAACCCCCATTGATCGTTCATTCTATAACTTGGTTCTATATAGTAACCCGATTGCTGATCACGTCCAGTTACATCCGCTTCATTCGAGTCAATGTTCCAAATAGCATAAAGTGCTTTTAGACCAAGCTTACCACTATTATAAACAGCATGAGCTGTAAACAATGAGGCGCTAGCGTCCAGTACCCCTTGAGTAATGTCGTCTTGAATTTGATAGGATGCCGCGACCTCTAAACCAGGGATCGCTGTATACTTAATACGCCCGGTATAGGCTAAGTTATCAGCTTTTGCCTTAGCCACTTTTTGACGGCCATTGCGGATCAAAAATGATTTACTACCTTCTGTTGGAACGTTCAGACCAGAATGTATGGCAACATCAACGGACCAACCATCCTTTAATTTCGCAGCATAGCCAATACCGGCTTCCCACCATGTGGCTGGTATAATATTTTTTTCGACAGGATTCCGTTCAACACCAAAAAATGTGGGAGGCTCATGGGTTTCGTTCATGATACCAACGGGAATTAGAAATACCCCCGCTCTCATTAAAGACTGATCATTAATATCCATTTCGATATAAGCCTGCTCTAACTCCACCTCACCTGGCTTGCCGTCTCCGGAGAGTGCATGCTCGACTTCAAGTTCTGAAAACATGCGAATATCGTCGGTAAATTCATGTCCAAAAAACATCACAAAGCGGTGAAAATCAATGCTCTCCTTATCCCCTGAACTATCTTCGATATTGTTATAGTGAAGCTCACCATAGCCACCCACCGTAGTTCTGCTTGTTGACTCAACAGTTATTCCAGACTCGATTGCGCTAACGGTTGATTCAATCTTAAGGTCAGTCTCTTCGACCTGATTCTTGTTATCCTTGACCATCTTCATCAGACGTTCAATTTGAACCTGTTGTTTTTTTATGAGTTCGAGTAACTGTTCATTCGTTACTTCTTCAGCAAAGACTGAGGAGGCTATTACAACTACCATGCCGATTAAAGTACTTTTTAGTAATGCTATCTTTGTCATTGGATTAGATTCTTTCTACTGAGATATCAGGATATGTTGTACGATCAATTCATCGAAGAGGTGATGATAGTAGATTATCAATCTAAATGCAAATCGTTCTCATTTAGAATTAAGAAAAGTTAGAAAGGTCTATTTGATTGTCTTTAATGGAAAGCACGGAGCCTGTCTCGCCCCAATCTCCGAGCACAATGCGCTCTGCTGATTGCGAGTTGATGATCATTGGATGTCGGTCTTGTCGATGAGTGTGCCCATGAATGAGCAGAGTGGAATGGGTATTTGTCATGAGACTAATGACTTCACTTTCAGTGACGTCCATTATTTCTGAATTATTGCTCTGACCTTTTGACATTGATTCTTGTCTGATTTGGTTTGCTATGATCTGACGCTCGTTAATCGGTTTTAGTAAGAATTCCTCTTGCCAATGAAGATTTCTGACCTGATCCCTAAATGCCATATAATCGGTATCGAGAGTGCAGAGAGAATCGCCGTGCATCAGTAGTGCATTTTGCTTTGCGAGTTTAAGGCTATGAGGCTCTCTAAGAAGAGTGCCTCCCGTCGCTTCGATGAACTCACTGCCCAGTAGGAAATCACGGTTTCCATGGCAGAAAAACAATTGTCCACCATTGTGTGAGAATTGGTTAAAGGCGCTTATAACGCCCTTGGCCATTTCATCTATCGCATCATCCCCAATCCAAACTTCAAACAAATCGCCTAATACATAAAGCTCATCAGCAGAAGATGCCTGCTCCTTCATAAATTGATGGAACAGACTTACCAAATGCGGCTTATCGGCCGACAGATGAAGATCAGAGATGAAAAGTTGTAGCACTTACTCTGAAAGTTCGATTGAGTGAATAACCACGTCTTCAACTGGTACATCACCGTGATGGCCTGCGTTACCCGTTGAGACTGACTCAATGGCATCAACAACATCTTGACCAGCGGTTACCTTACCAAAAACACAATATCCCCAGCCCTGAGGTGTTTCAGAGCTAAAGTTTAGAAAGTTATTATTTTTAGTATTAATAAAAAATTGGCTACTGGCTGAATGAGGTTCATTGGTTCTGGCCATCGCGAGTGTATAGTGCTCGTTGGTTAGACCGTTAGATGCTTCATTTTTAATTTCTGCATTAGTCGATTTTTGACTCATGCCAGGTTCAAAACCACCGCATTGAATCATGAAGCCATTGATCACACGGTGAAAAATAGTGTTTGTGTAAAAATCATCATTGACGTACTCAAGAAAGTTAGCCACGGTAACAGGGGCATTCTCGGCATCCAGTTCTATTGTGATATCGCCCATTGAAGTTTTCATTATAACCATTTGTTTTTTCTCCTATCATTGAACTTTGTAGGTCCAACTGTTTGTTTTAAAAAATAAAGTAATAAAATTATTGTCCAGAATTTGTAATCGATGCAGGTTTTCTTTTAGGCGTAGATTGTTCTTTTTTGGATGATTCAATTCTACGTATTGATTCAATAATAACATGTTCAAGCGGAACATCTTCGCCCACATAAGGACGACTTCCCACCTTAACATCGGCAATTTTATAGACTACATCCATGCCTTCTAAGACTGTACCGAAGACAGTGTAACCGGGTTCTTTGTACTTGCCATTGAGGGCACGATTATGTTTCAAATTGATGTAAAACTGACTCGTCGCAGAATCGAAATCGTCTGTGCGTGCCATAGCAATGGTTCCTGTACTATTGGTAAGTCCATTAGTGCTTTCATTGCGGATGGGATTCTTGGTTCCTTTTTTTGCGTATTCTTGGTCGAACCCACCACCCTGAATCATAAAATTGGGTATGACGCGATGGAAAACGGTTCCATCGTAAAATTCGTCATCAACATATTCTAGAAAATTAACAACCGTTGTTGGCGCTCTTAAATGATCGAGCTCAACAATGATGACACCCATGTTGGTTTTAATTTCTATCAATTGCTTGGGTCTAGCAGATATTGTGGTGGAAACAGATATCAGGATGAGCATGGAAAAAATAATTCGTATTATACGATTCATGGTACAACTCCAAAAGTTTAATTGATATAATTTTGAGCAGTATAATAGAGCTTTTTGAGAATATCCTCAAAGAGATCCTTTAATTTTTGTTTTGAGACTATCAATGTTAACAATATATAACAATTTAACCCGTAAAAAAGAGCTCTTAGAACCCATAG
>JAUUZN010000223.1 GCA_030589945.1 Gammaproteobacteria bacterium
ACATCATGGTGAGCTAAGAATGCAATTCGTTCTTGAGCCTCTTTTGTTTCACTGATATCTGATACAACAGCAATGTGATATTGAATCGTATTCTTTGCTTTAATCGAGCTAATCGACATCCACTGAGGGTATGTTTCACCATTTTTGCGGCGGTTCCAGATTTCACCTGCCCAAGAGCCTGTAGTATGGATTGATTCCCATAAGCGCTGATAAAAGTCTTTATTTTGAAGACCTGAACTAAAAATGCTAGGATTTTTTCCTATGATTTCTTCTTTATCGTAGCCAGAAATTTCACAAAAAGCAGGATTAGCTTGGATGATAATGTTATCAGCATCTGTTACTAAAATACCTTCATTACTAGATTCAAGGACCTTTCCTGCAATATGTAAGTCGTGTTCTGCTTGATGTTGCTTAGTAATATCTCTACTCATTCCTAACAAGCCTAACACCTGACCAGACTCATCTTTAAATGGCATTTTTGATGTTTCAACAAAAGCAATTTTTCCATCGGGGTATCTGATTTCTTCTTCATTAATTTGAAGGGAATCTCGTTCAATCACAATGCTGTCTTTTTCACGGAAAAACTGTGCAGTCTCGCTGTCAACAAAATCGAAATCGGTTTTCCCTATAATATCTCTTTCAGCTGAGCCAAAGAATTTCTCAAAAGCTTTATTGCATCGCAGATAAGTCCCTTTTATATCTTTCAAGAAGATAAGGTCGGGAGTGGAATCAATTATATTCCTCAATATTGCTCGTTCTTCATCAAGATTTTGACGCAAATTGTATTGGCGAGTAACGTTTTGGAATACGAGGATAACGCCTAAAACCTGTTCTGATTTATCATTTGTATACCGAATAGGCGCGGCACTATCTGATATCTGGAAGCGTTCCCCTATTTTTGAAACAAGAACGGTATGATTTGCGAGCTCAACTATTTCTTTAGTTGCAAGCACTTGTTCAACAGGATTAGTTACTCTTTCATTTGTTGATGCATTATAAATATCAAAAACAATAGGAAGATCAAGTCCAGTAGCCTCTTCTTGTGACCACGCTGTTAATTCACAGGCTTTAGAATTCATTCGAGTGATACAACCAAATTGATCGGTCACAATAACAGCGTCTCCAATGGATTGCAGTGTAATGTCTAACCGTTGTTCTCTATCTTTTAGTTCTATTAATTGCTCTCGAATATGATTGCCTGAATCAACGAGTGCTTGAGCAACCTGAGTTTGTTCTGTATCACCTGTAAAGGGGTTATGTAGTGAATGTTTTCCTTGATGTAATTCTCTTACTAGCTGTTGAAGGCTTCTTAAGGGGGATACAACTGAAAGGTTGATGATCCATATTAATAAAATTGCAAATATAAAAGTAGCAATGAGAACCGGTGTTGCATCAGCCAGAGATGATGATAGTGCAAGCTCAAATTCACGTTGCAAATTAATACTCAGTACTAGGATCTTATTACTATGTGACCGTATTTGTTGGCCTCCATTATTGTCAGTCACCGGAACAAAGGCAGTAATTTTATTTTGGTTTGTATGGAAATGGAGTTTATTTAATTGGGCTATATGATTTGGGTTGAATTCTGGAATAACCTTATCAGCATGTAGTCCTTTCCATGAAAAATTGGAAGCAAGAAAGACGGTGTGATCTGCGTTAAGCAATATGCCAAATTCAGAATTGTGTATTAATGAGAAGCTAGCTATTTCACGTAGGGCTTGCTCAGAATCGTGACTAGCTAGATTATATTCAAGGGTGCGAGAAATTCGCCATGCGGAGGTTTTAAGATCTACATAGCCACGCTCATAAATGCGTTCAATACGTTGGTTATAGCTATCCCATGCTTGAAAAGCGAATAAAGATAAGAACAATCCCACGACCAATAACGGTAAGCCAAAAGTGAGGTTGTAAGTTCTTATCTTTGTCATAGCTACTTAATAAACTGATCTGTAAGGATTTGTTCTGCATGGGGAGCTGAATGCAGTAATGTAGAACTCAGTAGCACCTGAATCATTGTTCTAATTGTTGTATTAAGACCAGCATTATTATCACTATCAAATAATGCCTGATTATGTATTTTATCTGGAAGTATCAAGTCTTGATAGCTTTCAGCTAACTCTTCGGCTGAAATACCAAGTCGTGGGCTCATTCGTTGATAGGCATCTTCTGAATGTTCTTTTATATAAGTGAGAGCTTGCCACTGAGCTGAAACTATAGTTTCTAGATTATTTTTCTGCTGCTCTATAGTCGATTGTCTAGTCACCAATACGTCGACAATTTTCCCAGGAATCTGACTACTATCAAATAAATTTGTTATACCTAAAGCCGCTAGTTTTTTAGCCATAGGGTCAAACGTGACAATAGCTGAGCATTGTCCATCATTTGCATGTTTAATTACTTGATCAATAGTTGTGGAGTGAATGCTAATATCTAAAATACTAAGCTCTGCGATATCAAGAAGGTTTTGCAACATATAGGCACCTAAGGCTGTATTTTCAACTGCAATCGTTTTGCCTTTTAGATCTGAAAGTTGTTTGATGTCTGCTTTGACCATCACTTTGTCAGCACCATTTGAGATATCCATAACGAGGAATATCTGTAAATCAGTTTCCGTTTG
>JAUUZN010000175.1 GCA_030589945.1 Gammaproteobacteria bacterium
AGGCTACTATCAACGATTCAACACACACCATCAACACCCCCCTATCAGTGCTGCGCGGTATCATTAAAACAGCTTTCAACATGGAACCCATCAATATAGACAGCATGCTCAGGGCCAGTGCCATTAAGTCGGTTACCCCCAACTATTAATTATTATTTACCACTAATAAAATATTGCTCTTGTTAAATTATAATAAGAGCTTACTGGCCTGCCTGAATTATAAATAACAGCCCAATCAGAATTAGATGCATCAACTTTAGTCAAGAAGCTTTTCATTTCAGGACATTGTTGTTCAATATCCTTAAAGAATTGATTAAGAGACATATCATTTTCATCAGGTTGATTTAAAACTTTTTCTCTGTATCCTTTCGTAATCTCACCACCAAATTGATGATAGATAAAATACCAGTAAGGCAATGCTAATTCATTTAGTCCTGGGAATTTTTCAGCATTCAAAACATATAAAAAATGCACAAATCGATAAGCATTATAAAATCGTTTTATGCTTCTTGGATTTCTACCTAGGTGTTCAATAATACTAATTAAACCATCTTTAACTGGCTCAACAAGTTCTACTTCTTCGCTAATAGATACATTATTAGTTTCACTTTTAACTTTGAGATCCGTTTTCTGGTCAAGTTTTATTTTATTATCATCAACCAGATTACGGGCAAACATTCTGATTTCTTCTATGCCTGGATGTGGTACTGATATCGGTAACTGAATCATTTTTTCCATAAAGTGTTCACCGAAACGAAGGCCATCATTAATCAAACTTTTATAATAGCCACCCCATTGTTGTTGTTTATAATCCAACTCTATCAAATCTTTGTATTTAGCTTCCACACTTAGAGTCAACTTATCCCTGTCTATACCTAGAACAAAAATAGTCTGCTCAATCCCCAGAAGAATATTAATCGTTTCAATCACTTCAACAGCATTATTGGGCGAACACCTGTCAAGGTCATCAATATAGATCACAAGCCTTCCTTTCTCTCCCAGATACAGTTTGATCAGTGATGAAAAACTTCCTCTGAAGCCCTCTATGGTATCAATTGACTCTTTGAAATTACGACCTGAAATCAACCCTGACAAATTAACGCCAATCGGTTTAAGCATTCTCACTATCAAACCAAAAACAGATGGTGACAAGAAACCCAATATCAATAAACTTGAAATCCAGCCCGGGCTATTATTTATTAATACAGCTAATACTGGCTCCGTGTTCTGCTGATTTTTAGCCGCTTCAATTATTGCAGGCCCAAGCTCACCAACAAAATAAAACAATATACCTGTTATAAGAACGATAGTTGTTATAACCTTTACTTTATCTGCATTACGAATCAAAGCACGCAATCGAAATAAGTATTTTTCAAAGAAACCTAAAGGCTGTTCTAATTGAACAAACAACGCCTGTAATAATACTAGCCACAAGTTATGACTTGCATCATGCTTCCACGCATTAAAGTCTACCTGCTGGATCAAATCACTATTTTTCTTAATATCAATTTTCACCTGTTCCATAAAACTACTTTTACCACTACCCCATGGACCATAAAGGCCAACGGTCAAAGGAGTTTTAGTTTCAGGATGGCTAATTAATCTGGATAATGCCGTTACAATCGGCGCAAAACCAATTGAATCGGTCGTTGAAGGAGAATCATTAATTGCTGATTGTGTGGCATTAGGTTTACTAACACTCGATGAATGAGCAGTTTTGACATTCTTAGTAACATAGTCAGGATCTACAAATTTCTGTTGCGAAGAATCACCCAATATAGGGTCACCTTGTTCACCCAGATTTTCATTCTCTGATTCTGATATAAAATCTTCTGCATCTCTCATATTCATTGACTCCCCATAATATCTATATGATCATCTTATAGATAAACAAACTATCAATCATTTCAAAATTATATTAACTCTTCCGTAGGTACTGTCAATTTGTCGACCACATCCTGTCGATCCAGGGTGACTTCCCCATCAATAGGGTCAGACTCGATTGATATTCCGCCCCTCTTCGGTCAACGATAACCAATTGAATTTATTCGATTTTTATTCCGGACACTAGTGCCTCAAAATAAGTAATCTTAATAGCAATTCACTGTTTGAAAAACTGCATTAATATATGATCCAGTTTTTTTCATACAGAACTGACCCACCAATTGATGGCGCAGAGCAACGCTATGGGTGATGTGTTTTAGTTGAAAGTGATCAACTGATGCGTGGAAGGTGGACGAATTTTTCAGGCAAAGCAGTAAATAACAGGGAATAAGGACAGGTACTGGATGGGATTTAGCAGATTGATAATAGCAGATAGGGCTTTTATACTTCTTATACTTCTTATACTTCTTATACTTATGATTCGTCGAGACAAAATACGTTTGCAAATACTTGGCGCCACCTTGCTGGGTTTTGCGTTGTTGTCTTCTCTTGCCTGGTATCTATGGCAGAAGTCGGTGCAGGTAGAAGAACATCGCCTACAAACATTTTCGCATCATCTTGGTAAGCAGGTAGAAAATGCCATTATCGATGCACGTGATTTACTGATAAACCTTAATAACACTGCTTCATTACCTTGTTCTCCAGATCATTTGCAATTAATGCAGGAAGCTGCAGTTGCCCGACCATTTATTCGGGCAATAGGCTATTGGCGAGCGGCGGATAGGCTATGCGGGGCAGGTTTTATTCAAGGGCTAGAATTCACCCCGCCCCAAGCCAGCCGAATTTATGATTCCGGCGTTATTGCCTGGTGGCCTGGTGAGGAAACTGAAATTGGCGGTGTGCAACTTTTTCTGATGCGATTCGGAGAACATGATGTTGTCATCGACCCACGGTTGCTGATGAGAACCGGTCCTTTGGAAGGACAAAAAGCAGGGCTCTGGGTTGAAGGCTTGTTAATGATATCCACTGAGCCTCAAACAACGCTGCCACATCCCGATTCATTAGCACCAGGTTTAACGGTTGATAGCGCTAATCAACGTATTTTATCCCGTTTTTCATTAGGTACAGTTTTTCCTATCGATGTGGTTGCCCAACAACCGATTATTGAATTATGGCATCGCTATTTACCCGCTCTACTCATTGCCGGATTAGTGGGTATTGTGTTTATAGCGTTATGGACATTTATAGTACTTCGGTACTCTCGTCAGCGATTGAGTCTTGCGGCAGAATTACATGATGCGATAGTTAACGATCACCTTAAGGTGAAATATCAGCCGATTATAACCTTGGCAAGCGGGCGTTGTAGCAGTGCAGAGTCGCTGGCACGATGGATAAGAGTCGGTGGTGAAGAGGTAAGCCCTGATGTGTTTATTCCCATCGTTGAGGAAGCAGGGCTTTGTGATGAGCTAGCAATGGCTATGTTGAAGAATATACTCCAGGAAATGAGCGTTTATCTGCGTAAATACCCTGATTTTAAAATTAATCTCAACCTGTCTGCTCAAAATCTGGCGACTGACACAATAAGTGATTTTCTTGAAGAGCAGCTTCAAGCTTCTGGTGTACCTGCCAATGCTATTTGTTTGGAGATAACCGAGCGTGCATTGGTGGATACTGATGATGCTCGCAAACGTATAACGCAGCTCAGACAGCGTGGACATCAAATTGCTATTGATGATTTTGGTACGGGATACTCCAGCCTTTCTTATCTTGAAAGCTTTGAGCTCGATATATTAAAGGTAGATAAAAGATTTGTTGATGCGATTGAAACAGATGGGGTTATCAGTAATGTAATTAGCCATATCATTGATATGGCAAATTCTCTGAAACTGGATGTGGTCGCCGAGGGTATTGAATCAGACCATCAGGCCGATTGGTTGCTTAGGCAGCAGGTTTTACTTGGTCAAGGGTATGCCTTCAGCAAACCTTTATCAGCAAAACAATTTGTTGATTTCGCATTTTCTCCACCAACAGGTAATAAAAAGGTTATTAAATTTTGAGCGGCCGGTATAAAATAAAAATGAGTCGTTAATTAATCCAGCCCTAGTCGTTGAAAAGAAATACAATTTTGAAAGCCCGTAATCCACTATATTTCATCAAACCATTAACTATTCCGATAGCCTTTACTGTATTAGTTTCAGGGTGTTCAAGTCTCAATTTATCAACACCCGTGCCTGTCGCTTCGTCAAAACCTGACACTTCTTCGCAGGAATTACCCGTTGCAACGCCCGCTAAGCCTAAAAGCCCTGATTTGTCAGTAGCTAAAGGTGAGGAGGATATGCTTCAAGCGATGAACAGCTTGCAGGGTAATGAAAAATCACGCTTAAACTTAGAGAATGTTGGTTATTACATGGATGTGCAATATGCCAATTTGCAGCAAAAACTCGCTGGTATAAATATTACGACCGTCCGCAGTGAGAGGGATATTAAAATCACTATTCCGGGGTCTTTGATGTTTGATTCTAACAGTTCTCATCTGAATTCATTTTCAGAGCAACCACTCTTACTCATTGCAAACGTGCTTACTGAGTATTATAAAACTCTCATCGTGGTCGAAGGGCATGCAGATAATCAGGGTGACGCCGATTACAATCTACGCCTCTCGGAAAAGAGGGCGCTTGCTGTAGGTAGGTATTTACTCAATCATAAAGTGACGCGACCACGCCTTTTCCTGATGGGCTTTGGCGCCAATCGACCTGTTAGCAGTAATCAGTCTGATAAAGGTCGAGCGGCTAACCGGCGTATATTGTTAATTATTAAACCGGTGATGGACAAGCCGCTTGGTCATTCCTGACGTATGTTAACCCGCCTCTGATTATCCTTAGTTAGTTGGAATGCCTAGCTCAACCAGCTTGGTAGCTATATCTTCCGTCAATGTGGAAGGGTTAACTGCTTTATCGATAGCTAATAGTTTGCCATCTTTGCCAATATAAAATTTATACCTCATCGCTAAGCCATAATTCCCCAGTACTCGCTAATGACCGCTACCGACAGAACACTTCTAATTTAATTCGTTCAAGTAAACCTATATTAGAAATTAAACTGATGAATCCTGAAGGACTCCTTTGTCCACAGGTTATGTGAAAACTATTTTCTAATTTTGAAAGTGGTAGCGGATAGCTAGTTTGATATTATTTTTGTCGATTTAGTGGTTAATTCAAGCTTAATAGTGTGTCAAAACAATCCAAGGGTGGGGAATATTTTTATTCACTCCAATATTTTCGAGTTTTCACACAGCCTCTCCATTCAGGCGTCAAAGTGAGCTGCACCGGGAATGACAGCTATTGATGTGTTGGATTTTGTTGTGATTTAGGGCTTTATACCGGCCAAAACCCCACACGCTCCGCAACATAGACCCGTGGACTAATGTTCCACCGACCAACGTCAAAAACGGACGTAAGCAATAGATTTCAAAAGATGAAAAGTGGTGAACCCGGGTAAGACTTGAACCTACAACCAACGAGCGAAAATACCATCTTTCAATTTCTGCAATGACATAGAGACCAACAGTCCTCGTACCCATAAGGCAAATTTCAGCGTAATTGATTGATTTTAAAGGGAATAAATGGTGCCCAGGCGCGGAATCGAACCACGGACACGAGGATTTTCAGTCCTCTGCTCTACCGACTGAGCTACCTGGGCATTACATGCTGATCGATTGATCAGACTTTGGAAGACGCGTATTAAATAGATTTACGGGGCTCTAGTCAAGTCTGAATTGACTAG
>JAUUZN010000203.1 GCA_030589945.1 Gammaproteobacteria bacterium
AGTGTGATCATGAAATTGCTGCTGTTGATGAAACAATGCTCCGGTTTCATCAACAATCCAAACATCTACCATGTCTTTATGAACCTGATAAAAAAGCTGTACTTCATCAACCTTATTTAAACTAAAGATTTTTGATAGTGGTGTCTCTGTGAGACAGTTTTTATCAATCGTCAGGGGTGAGAATGTATTGAAGGATGAGCCCAGCTCTTTCTTTAGAGCAGTGAAATTCTTGATAGTTTGAGAACTCGCCTCGCCATCAACTCTTTCAAAGAGAACAAACTGATTAGCAACCGTTAGCAGGTAGCGCATGGATGTGTAATTTTTGCTGGCGTACCAGGCTTTGGTGATATCATTCCAGAGATCCGTTATGCGAGTGGTGATTGATTGCGCTCTTGTTTTACAGAAACTTTGTACAACGAGTTTGGGTACGTCTTTGTCATCAACGGGAAGCTGTTGAAGCCAGGTGGTGAGTGATGCGGTCAAGGCATCGGCGTTGTTAAAACTGGAGAGAGAAACCTCTCCCCAACTGTTAAGATTCAATACTTCAAAGTTGAGTGCCAAATTGATATGTTGGTTGCCGTAATCCAGTGAATCGGTTCGATTACTTAAAAGTTGTAAACCTCGGCGTGTAAATTCTGCCAAGGGATCCTCTCCTAGATTGACAACGACTAGGGTAAACAGCGTTTGAGCCGGTTGACCATAGGCGTCGTTGCTGGGAGTGCGATCCTTTGTAGGAAATGCCTGAATAATTCCAGCACATAATTGCTTTAATTCAGAATGTTCTAAGTGACTTGTCCCTTTGTTTAATTGTATTTTAGTCTGTCGATTCATCAGGCCATTCAGATAGGCCCAACTAATCAGTTCAAGTAGACTGGTACTGCGTTTGATGGAAGAATGATATTCAGAGTCGCGAAACTCAACCCGATCTTTATACAATAACCAACTGCTCATTTTGTCAGACGTTGTGAAGTATTGGAAGGTCAGAAATTCCTCATGCAAACTTGGTGCAATGTTCGGATTCACGAATTCTATTTTGCCTGCACGGCGCTCAAATGCAGCATAAAGCTTACGACCTAACAGATTAATATCCTGTTGGCTGATGCGACTGTTTGTTGAATGTTTGCGAGCAAAATTTGATAGGAACTTATAGCTGTTCATCAGCTCGGTGACGAGTTTTCGGCGTTCAGAAATTACACGATTGACCTTCCAATTTTTGCGTGAATCTAGCTGTAAAAGCTGGTCTTGTTCCCAGCCCCACTGCCGAATTAATTCGGTCATCAATTCTCGGCGCCAACCATAGGCGGCAGTCAGAGGTGGTTTGCTAACTTTGATGCTGACCTTGATGTAGAAACATCGTCTGATGAGTTCAAGGCGAGTGGTATCGTTGAGTTTAAGAAGATAAGCTTCGACTTTTCGATAGACCAATAAGTAAGGATCGATACGACTCGGATCGGGATTAAGTTCCTGATAAACCAGCTCCTTATAATCCTCGCATAACGGCTTAACGTTTGGATGCATACTGGCATAGACTTCCATCAGCGCAATTTTTAAAACAGATTTGTAGGGAGAGTCAATCCCCTTGTAAACCTGCCAAAGTGCAGCGCCAAAAAATTCATCGACGGGAATATTTGGAATGGGGCCAAAATCAATCCAGTCACTGGGGCGCAGATAACGTTTCTTTAAAAGAACATTGGTATAGTCTTGATAATTTGAGTTTTCTTCAACAGGTACCATCCACCAAAGAGGATATCGCCCGGCGAGAAGAGCTGCGGTACGATAAAACTCATCGAGCAACATAAAATGTTGGCTACTTCCAGCGGCTTCCTTATCCATGGGTGCAGAGGTTTGGCTGCGAAAATAATCTTCATCCATCAAAAAGAAATGGGCTTCTAGTTTGAGGCTCTCACCCCACACGCTGATCAACTTTAGTTTCTTTTTGAGCAATGCCAACGATTTTTTATCCAGACCTTTGCGATGACATACCCAGATATCAAAATCAGATTCACCTGAATGGCCGATGGTGCCCGAAGAACCCATAATAAAAATAGAGAGTATTTCTCGACGCATTTGAGCACGCTTTTTTAAAGTAAAACTTTTAGCGACTCGTTTTGCTGCACGTATAGCAATTTTGCCTGGTGTGTAATCAGAGATCCCAGAAGGCACTTCTTTGTTAACGTATCCAGGTAAAATGGGATGATTTTCGTGAATTGAAAGGGTTAGGATGTCGGTAAAAATACGTTGGGGTTCGGGTAAACTATTGCGAATTCGAGACAGTCGCTGTCGGTTGAGCTTTAGAAAGCGTTTTTTTATATCGGCGAGGAGCTTACGGTCAACTCCCGCACCCGTGTCGTCGTAGTCTTGAAGTTCATTTAATTGCATTGTGCCAAGTTTTCAATCCATTAGTGTTCTCAGTCTACCCCAGTGAGAATGAATTGAAAGCTGATTTCATTGAAATCCCTTAAAACTTATAAAAATTAGCATAGATTAGCTTGAAAGCTTCCCATGAACTTGCATGTTTGGGTGATTGGGTTAACACTAGGGCGATGAAAACCGAAGTCACCAAAAGCCAACTAAAAGCCCCTTCATCGCGGCAGTTTTTCTTGCCGGACTTTTGTCATGCGCGGTCAGTGTTTATGGTGGTACTCGTCTCGGAGTTGCTTGCTGTTCTGTTAACTCTGGTGAGCTTTCACAGTGAGACTTTTTGGTTAGAATTGGGTCGTTATTCCATGGTTATTCAATGGATTGCGTTACTGAGTACTGCACTGCTATGCCTTTCTCGCCCGTTATTGAGACAGCTAACCGATGTTCAGGCCGGTATTATTGGTTATTTCTTGGTATTAGTGGTTACCTTAATTGTTAACATCGGTGCAATTTGGGTTGAAGGATATTTGCGTGGCGAAACTTCAATTCATCTTATGGAACATGAAGGTCTCAGAGGAAACTTGATGATGGCGGCAATATTAGCTGCAATCATGCTTCGGTTTTTTTACCTACAGGCGCAATATCGTAATAGAATTCAGATTGCCGCAGATGCAAAATTGCAAGCACTACAGGCAAGAATACACCCACATTTTTTATTTAATAGTATGAATATTATTGCTGGGTTAATTCCTATTGATCCCGACTTGGCCGAGCAGGCCATAGAAGATCTCTCAGACTTATTTCGGGCATCTCTTTCAGAGCACCGAAGTTTAGTGAGCCTAGCTTCGGAAATTGATCTGTGTAAAAGATACCTCAGTATTGAACAGTTACGTCTAGGCGATCGTTTAAACACCGAGTGGCAACTGCCAGAAACGCTGGAGTCGGTGACTATACCGCCACTGACCTTGCAGCCCTTGCTTGAAAATGCAATTTATCACGGTATTCAGCCTATTATTGAGGGTGGTACGGTGCAGATCAGCGTTTTAATCGATAAAAAGCATTGTAAAATAATGATCAGCAACCCACTTGCAGAAGTGACAAAAAGTCATTCAGGTGGTAATCAGGTTGCTTTGAGTAATATTAAGGAACGCCTGTCGATGATCTATCAGGAACGCGCAAGTCTTGAGTTGGATATTAATGAAAGCCAATGTATAGCAACATTAATCTTGCCAACAGACACAAGCGAAGAGACGTTATGAAAATACTCATTGTTGATGATGAGCCCCTAGCACGACAACGATTGATTCATCTTTTGAAAAAAGAGGGTAGTTATGAGGTTGTTGGCGAAGCTGTTAATGGTCATGATGCTCTACAGAAAACCCAAGAACTTTCTCCAGATTTGCTATTAATGGACATTAGAATGCCTGGAATGGATGGCCTTGAGGCTGCCCGACATATCGATTTAATGGAGCAGCCACCGGCGATTATTTTCACCACAGCCTATAATGAATATGCTTTAGAAGCGTTTGATGTCCACGCCATTGGTTATCTCGTTAAACCCGTACGTGCTGAAAAACTCGTTCAGGCTATAGCCTCAGCCAGTCGACCCGGATTAAGCGCGTTGTCATTGCTTGATAAAGAAAGTCCCGCAGCTTCAATTCGTAATTACATCAGTGCGCGAGTTCGGGGAAATATTGAACTTGTACCACTTTCAGAAATCTATTATTTTCATGCTGAACACAAGTATGTCGATGTTCGGCATACCGCCGGAGAACTGCTTATTGAAGAGCCACTTAAAAGCTTAGAAAGTGAATTTTCGGATCAATTTATACGTATTCATCGAAATGCTTTGGTCGCTAAGAAATTCCTGGCAGGATTTTCAAAAAACAAAGATGGAAACTGGCAGGTCTCTTTTCGGG
>JAUUZN010000021.1 GCA_030589945.1 Gammaproteobacteria bacterium
GACATCTAAAACCACTGAGCATTGGCGTATCGATACAAATAATCGCCATGCTCATTATGGTTTATGTCAATTCATCATTGGGCTATATTATCGGCATTGCACTTTATAACATCTGCTGGGCATTTGCGTGGCCCTACTTCCTGAGCATCCAGGCAAAATTAGATGATTCAGGGACCGTTGTCGTTGCAGGACAATTTAGTAATCTGGTAGGTAATGCAATAGGGCCTGCTATGGCAGCAATTTTTGTCGGCAGTGGGGGAAATTATATCTCTGCAATCTGGATGGCCTGCGGATTATTTATTTTCAGTTTGTTACCCATCATGGAAATCTATCGAACTCATAAGGAAATATAATGTCCGGACCACTAACAGGACTCAAAGTTTTGGATCTGTCACGAGTAATGGCAGGTCCCTGGTGCAGCCAAATATTTGCTGATATGGGAGCAGAAGTCATCAAGGTTGAGCGGCCCAAAATAGGTGACGAAACTCGACAATGGGGGCCTCCATGGTTGAAAGATGCCCAGGGTAATGAATCAACACAATCGGCCTATTTTTTATCATGTAACCGTGGCAAGCAATCCATTACCATCGATATAAGCAGTACTGAGGGCCAGTCATTGATTCATGAAATGGCTAAGAAATGTGACATCGTACTTGAAAATTTTAAAACGGGTGGACTGGTCAGTAAAAATCTCGACTATTTAAGCTTATGTAAGATAAATCCTCAACTCATTTATTGTTCCATCACGGGTTTTGGTCAAACGGGGCCAAAGGCAAATGATCCCGGCTATGATTATATGATTCAAGGCCAAGGTGGACTGATGAGCATCACCGGAAATCCTGAAGGAGAACCGCAAAGGGTGGGACTCGCCATCTCAGATTTAACAACGGGTATGAATGCAACGATTGCAATTCTAGCGGCTCTTTATCACCGTGAAAAAACAGGTGAAGGACAACAGATTGATATTTCATTGCTCGATGTACAGGTAAGTTGGCTTGCTAATCAGGGACTCAATTATTTTTGTAGTAATAAGATTCCTCAACGTACCGGAGATTATCATCCAAACCTTGTTCCCTATCAGCCTTTTAAAACCTCGGATGGAAAAGTCATTATTGCTGTAGGTAACGATCGACAGTTTACTCATTTATGCAATGCTATTGGATGTGCAGAGCTCGCCACTGATGCTAAATTTCAAACGAATCCTCAACGCAACATCAATCGTGTAGAGTTGATTGAAAAATTATCAACAAGACTCGAGCGACTTTCTAGTGAAAAGCTGCTTGAACTGATGTTGAGTGTTGGAGTTCCTGCTGGGAAAATTCAAACCATCGATCAGGTCTTTGAAGATCCTCAAGTTAATTCTCGTAATATGAAACTTGAATTAAACCATCCCCAGTTGGGTAAGGTACCCGGAATCGCAAACCCAGTGAAATATTCAAAAACACACATTGAATACAATAAGGCACCACCCACTTTGGGAGAAGATACTGAAACTGTTCTAAAAAACTTTCTCAATAAGAGTGATTCAGAAATAGAGCAGTTGAAGAATTCTGGAGTTGTTTAAGAGGTTAAGGATTATTCTGCTCGATAGACATTCTTGAGCAATTCCCAGAATGCATTGTTGATTGGCCTTTTCAGATTTTTCTTCAATGTACAGATACCCAAGTTAAGTGGTAATGGCGGTATCGAAGCAGAGAGGATCTTAATCTTATTATTTAAGGGACTATGCTCGAGCACCGGTGCCGGTATCGCCGAGACTCCACAGCCCAGAGCAGTCATACTCACAATGGCCTCATGACCCGAAACTTGAGCATAAATATTGGGTTTAATTTTCATCTGTTTAAACCAGTCCAAAATACGTTCACGAACGGGTCCTGCATCGGGTATCACGAAAGGAAGCTGTTCCCAATCAGGTGTCGGTTTATCCATATATTGAGAAAAATCAGTGCCCATGGCTGGGCCGATAAACTTAAAGTCGATACTTTCTATGCTGTGAAATTCATATTGATCAGGCAGCTTCTTGGGTAGCACTGCATAAGCGAAATCCACTGATTTTTTTTCAATTTTTTCAAAGGCGAGCGAAACATCTCCCGTCGCTAATTTAATTTCTGCAGCCGGATATAAATCTTTAAACGCCTCCAGTAACTTTGGCGCATAAATGACCGCAGCCGTAACCGTACAAAATAATGTCAACTCTCCAGAGATAGATTTGTTTTGTTGCACTAGTTCAGAATTCAAACTTGATAGTTGTTGTAAAACCGAATGAGCGAACTCAACCAATTTCAAACCAGAGGGAGTGAGTTTGACCGAACGGTTGTCACGTTCAAACAGCGTCTGATTCAAGTCTGCTTCGAGACGTTGGATAGTTCGACTCAACGTAGAAGGACTCATATGCAGATCTTCAGCCGTTCGAGCAAAATGCAAACTCTGGCTCAAATGTAAAAACACTTCCAACTCTTTAAAATCCATACATTTTCCTCTGGTGTCAGGCACTGGTACCCGGCACTGGTGTCAGGCACTGATTTCATATATTGCAATATGATATTCCGATTATATCAATTTACGCAACTATAGCAATTCGATAGTCTACATTCATTAAACCCTTTGGTTAAACTAAGAAAATTGAATAGGAAAGATTATGAGTAATTATTTCAACACATTGAGTCACCGAGAAAAGAATCTACAATTGGGCGTTTGTCGCTTTATGTCTAGAGATGAATTCCAAACTGGCTGTGATGTTCTTAAGGGTAAAAAAATAGTGATCATTGGCTGTGGCGCTCAAGGACTTAACCAAGGGCTCAATATGCGAGATTCTGGTCTTGATGTATCTTACGCCTTACGTGAAGCAGCCATTAGTGAAAAACGTCTTTCTTGGCAGCGTGCCAGTGAAAATGAATTTACAGTGGGTACTTATGAAGACCTTCTTGCTGATGCTGATCTGGTTTATAACCTAACACCCGACAAACAGCACAGTGCTGTGGTCTCCGCTATTATGCCGATGATGAAAAATGGCGCTACCCTGTCGTATTCACATGGCTTCAATGTGGTCGAAGAAGGCCAACCTATTCGTGATGATATTACCGTTGTCATGTGTGCTCCAAAATGTCCTGGAACAGAGGTCCGTGAAGAATACAAACGAGGGTTTGGTGTACCAACTCTCATTGCAGTGCATCCTGAAAATGATCCCAAGGGTGAAGGTTTTGAAATAGCCAAGGCACTTGCATCCGCAACTGGTGGAGATCGTGCTGGCGTTCTAGCATCCTCTTTTGTTGCCGAAGTAAAATCAGATCTGATGGGCGAACAAACAATTTTATGCGGCATGTTACAAACCGCATCCCTACTCTCTTATGAGATTATGATGGAAGATGGTATAGATGCATCCTATGCGGGCCAGTTGATTCAGCAAGGCGTCGAAACAATTACCCAGGCGCTGAAGATTGGCGGCATCACTCAAATGATGAACCGACTTTCTAATCCAGCCAAGATAAAGGCCTGTGAAATTTCCGAACAAGCCACCGGCTTACTCAGACCTCTTTTTGAAAAGCATATGGACGATATACTCTCCGGTGATTTCTCAAAGGGTATGATTGAAGATTGGCACAATGATGATGCCAATTTATTTAAATGGCGTGAAGAAACCGGTGAAACAGGTTTTGAACAATATGAAGATAAGGGCATTGAAATAGATGAACAAGAGTATTTTGACCATGGAATTTTAATGGTTGCTCTCATCAAAGCCGGTGTAGAAATGGCATTTGATGTAATGGTTGAAGCTGGTATTTTGGAAGAGTCTGCCTACTATGAATCGCTCCATGAAACACCTCTCATTGCCAATACCATTGCAAGAAAGCGTCTCTATGAAATGAATGTAGTCATCTCAGACACTGCTGAATACGGAAACTATCTTTTCTCAAATGCTGCACTGCCGTTATTACGTGAGCAGCTTAAACCATCACTCAGTACTGAGGTCATTGGCAAAGGATTAACGACAGCATCAAATTCTGTTGATAATACTCAACTACTCTCAGTCAATGATGGCATCAGAAATCATCCGGTGGAAGTGATTGGTAAAACATTAAGAGCCTATATGACCAATATGCGTTAAAGGTCGGGGAGCTGTAGTGTTTGTCCTTTAAAAAAGGTACAGTTAGCTTAAGCGCTCAATGAGCACTACAACTATATACTATGACTAAAAGTACAGCAGACAAAGAGTTAGTGATTAAAGGCAATGAATCAGAAAAGTAATAACGATAGTAATCAATATACCGGTGCTGATGTACTGGTGGAAAGTTTAATTGATATGGACGTAGAGTTTGTTTATGGCTACCCAGGTGGCGCGGTACTGGACATCTACGACTCGATTTTCAAACAGGATAGCTTCAAGCATATTCTAGTGAGACATGAGCAGGCTGCAGTACACGCAGCTGATGGCTATGCCCGTTCAACCGGCAAGGTCGGAACGGTATTGGTCACATCAGGTCCTGGTGCTACCAACACCATCACTGGTATTGCCACAGCTTATATGGATTCGATTCCTCTAGTCATTATCTCGGGACAGGTGCCCTCTGCACTCATCGGTTATGATGCATTCCAAGAAACGGATATGGTCGGTTGTTCACGGCCCGTGGTGAAACATAGTTTTCTATGCACTAAAACTGAAGATATTCCCTGTACCATTGCCAAGGCTTATCATATTGCACTCAGTGGTCGTCCCGGCCCTGTGGTCATCGACATTCCAAAAGATATTGTTAATTTGCCCACTGATTTTAAATATAAGAAACCTGTGTTACAGACTCTTCGTTCTTATAAACCAACAGTAAAAGGCAATCCACGTCAGATTAAAAAAGCTTTAAAGAGTATTCTTGAAGCTAAACAGCCCATTTTTTATACCGGCGGTGGTTTGATCATCGCTAATGCTGCTGAGCAGCTCGTGCAGTTTGCTGAAAAATTAAATGTTCCTGTGACCAATACGCTCATGGGTCTTGGTGGCATTCCCGGTGAACATCCACAATTTCTTGGCATGCTCGGCATGCACGGCACCCTTGAGGCCAATAAAGCAATGGCGAAGGCCGATGTCATTGTCGCTCTCGGTGCACGATTTGATGATCGAGTGACCAATAATATCGATCTGTTTAATACTGACGCAACCATCATTCATGTTGATATTGATCCTGCATCCATATCGAAAAACATCAATGCTGATATTCCTATTGTAGGTTCGTTGGATGTGGTTCTTGCTCAATTTTCAGAAGCTCTCGAACAAAGCGACCATGAAATTGATAGCCATCAATTAGATAACTGGTGGTCGCAAATAGCTCAGTGGCGTGACGTTAAATGTCTTTCATATTCCCAATCTGATCACATCAAACCACAGCAGGTCATTGATACCATCTATAAGATCACAAATGGTGATGCTTATGTGACGTCAGATGTTGGACAACACCAGATGTTCGGTGCTCTGTATTACCCCTTTAAAAATCCACGGCAATGGATCAATTCTGGTGGTCTTGGAACCATGGGATTTGGTTTGCCTGCAGCGATGGGTGTACAACTTGCCTTCCCAGATGCAGCGGTTATTTGTATAACGGGTGATGGCTCAATTCAGATGAATATCCAAGAGCTATCAACCTGTCAGCAATATGATTTACCAATCAAGATTATTACTTTAAATAACGGCTCTCTTGGCATGGTAAGGCAGTGGCAAGACATGCTCTATGATGGGCGCCATTCACATTCCTATATGGAGTCGATTCCTGATTTTGTCAAATTGGCTGAAGCTTATGGCCATGTTGGTGTGCGACTAGAGGATCCGAAAGAACTCGAAGCCGAGTTAACAAAAGTCATGGCGATGACCGACCGATTAGTGTTTGTTGAAATTATGGTTGACCCTTCAGAACACATCTATCCCATGCAAGTGAAAGCCAGTTCTATGGATGATATGTGGCTCAGTAAAGGAGTTAAGGCATGAAGAAAAATATCTTAACGATTTTGATGGAGAACGAGCCGGGAGCATTGTCTCGCATTGTTGGTTTATTTTCTCAACGTGGTTATAACATCGACAGTCTAAGTGTCGCTAGAACCGACGATCCAACTCTTTCGCGATTGACCATATCAACCTATGGTGATGAAAAAAGTCTTGAGCAGATCACCAAGCAGGTGAACAAGTTAATTGATGTCTTGCGAATTAAAAATATTACCGATCAGGAGCATGTTGAGCGTGATTTGATCCTCGTTAAGGTCCTCACTCCAAACTCTGCAACAAAAGAAACCATTAAACGAACCGCTGATATTTTTCGTGCGCAAATCATTGATGTCTGCAGTGATTGTTATACGGTGCAATTGGTAGGCCCTCCTAAAAGACTCAGAGCATTTCTTGAAACCTTAAGCGATGAGGCGTCCATCATTGAAGTGGTACGCTCGGGTACAATTGGTGTATTAAGAGGTAAGAATGTATTGCGAGGTAAGCAGTAGTATTTTCATGAAGTCTATCATCAAGAAAATTCAAGTGACGATTATCACTAAACCCACTTTCTAGCTGAATCTTTACCGATAGCTATTCTGATTTAACTTTAGATGCGAGCTTGCCTCACGAAGTGTCCTGGGCATTGGATGATTTCAGGTTAATTTGATTTATGGACAGGAGTGCAAAAATGCATAAGGTAATTTTACAGATTTTTATTCTGGCAATAAGTGTCATGATATCGACTAGTACTTTTGCAATAGAGATGGCGGATAGCATTTACAGTAATGGTAAGATCTGGACTGGCGATAGCACAAAACCTAAAGCATCTGCCATAGCTATCAATGGCAATAAAATAATTGCTGTTGGCACCTTGCTTGAACTGAAAAAACTCAAGACTGATTCGACTAAAATGATCGATCTAAAAGGCAAAAGAGTCACTCCAGGTTTTATTGATAATCACACTCACTTTAGCGAGGTGTCTGGTTTAATATCAGCTGTGCAACTACGCGACGCTTCTAGTAAAGCCGAATTTACAAATCGAATAGCTGGTTTTGCAAAAAAGATGGACTCAGGCCAATGGATGTTAATGGGCATTTGGGATCATGAAGCCTGGGGTGGGCAATTACCTGAAGCAGCTTGGATTGATAAGGCCACAGCAGATATCCCAGTATTTTTATGGCGAACAGATGGTCATATGGCTATAGCCAATTCACTAGCTATGAAGCTAGCTGGCGTAGATCACAAAACACCTGATATAGCAGGTGGCGAAATTGTTCGTGACAGAGACGGTAATCCAACCGGCGTGTTCAAAGATGCTGCAATGGAACTCATCTATAACGTCATTCCTGAATTAACCACAGAGCAACAGGCAACATATTTTAAAAATGGTATAGAGCAGGCAGTGAGTTTCGGTGTTACTCAAATTCATGACATGGGCTCCTGGGCTCATTTAAAAGCATTCACAAAACTTCATGACGATAATCAACTAAAGATGAGAGTTTATAGTTTTGTACCTGTAAGGACTCATTCAAGACTTGCTGATTATGTTAAGCAAAATGGACGCGGTGACGATATGCACCGATGGGGCGGACTCAAGGCAATGGTTGATGGTTCACTGGGCAGCACTACGGCTTGGTTTTATGAAGCTTATGATGACGAACCTGATAAATTTGGTTTTCCGATTTACGATCTCAAAAAATTTAAAGGCTGGATAAGTGCCGGTGATATCGCAGGACTTCATGTGGCGGTTCACGCGATTGGTGATAGGGCTAATGACTGGATATTAGATAGCTTTGAAGATATTGCAAAACATAACCCTACAAATGCCCAAAGGCGCTGGCGAATTGAGCATGCACAACATTTAACACCAGGTGCCATAAAACGAATGAATGCTTTAGCAGTGATCCCTTCAATGCAACCCTACCATGTTATTGATGATGGTCGCTGGGCAGAAAAACGCATCGGACCTGATAGAATTCAGTCAACTTATGCCTTTAGAAGTTTGCTCGATGCTAACGCTAATGTCACCTTCGGCTCTGATAGCCCTGTGGCTCCGATGAATGTAATGGAAGGCATCTATGCGGCTGTTACTAGACGAACACTTGACGGAGCGAATCCTGATGGCTGGGTGCCAGCAGAAAAAATCACCTTAGAAGAAGCACTCAGAGCCTACACAATAAATAATGCTTATGCTGGCTTTCAGGAAAAGAAACTTGGGCAATTAAAAGCAGGTTATTTAGCTGACTTTGTTGTGCTTGATCAGGATATCTTTAATATTCCTGCTGTAGCAATTAAAGATGTTACTGTGAGCATGACCGTTGTTGATGGGAAAGTGGTTTATCGAAATGAGTCATTGAATAACCAATGACTCAATTAAAGTTGATGCCCAGTACTAAATGGATTTAACACAAAAAATAGATTGCGCCCTAGTCACTAGCTGCTAGAATGCGCTCAGTTTTTCATAGCAGATGTAACAAAGAATGAACACAAAATGAGTATTGTAATCGGCCAGCGTTGGGTCAGCCATACAGAGTCCAATCTGGGCTTAGGCATCATCACCGATGTATCCGGTCGTATTATCACCGTCAGCTTTCCTGCCATCGCTGAAACTCGCAACTATGCAACGGACAATGCACCACTCAGTCGCATTCGGTATGCAGTAGGCGATGAAATTTCCAATTTGGATGAAGAAGAATTCACCATCATCGAGGTGCTCGAAGATAAAGGTCTCATTGGTTATTTGTGCACCGATGCAGAGGGTCAGGAAGTACTTGTTCCAGAACTCGACCTCAATTGTTTCGTGCAACTTTCAACTCCAAGACAACGACTACTAAGTGGTCAGTTTGGTGGCAACAGTGAATACCGCCTACGTATTGAAACCTTTAATCACCTAAACCGTTTGCAGTCTTCCACTGTCAGTGGTCTGCAGGGTGCTCGCGCGGAACTACTTCCCCATCAGATTTACATTGCCAATGAAGTGGCCAAAAGACATGCTCCTCGTGTGTTACTTGCCGATGAAGTGGGTCTGGGTAAAACCATTGAGGCGGGTCTCATTATTCATCAGCAGATCCACAGGGGCCAGGCCGAGCGAATTTTGATATTAGTACCAGAGAGTCTGTTACATCAATGGTTGGTTGAAATGCTTCGTCGCTTTAACTTACCCTTCTCACTGTTTGATGAAGAACGATTGATGGCTTTAGCAGAATCGGAGCTCTCATCACATTTTGATGATGAACCTGAGTTGAGTGATTCAGTTGATGCAGAAAATCCCTTTGAAACGGAGCAATGGATCTTATCAAGTTTCAATTTAATGACTGAGAATCAGGCTTATCAGCAACAACTGTTAGACGCACATTGGGATCTTGTGATTGTCGATGAAGCCCATCATTTGCACTGGAGTGAACAACAAAGTAGTCCTGAATATGATTTTGTTGAAAAATTAGCGCAAAAATGTGACGGTATTTTATTACTTACCGCTACGCCCGAACAGGTGGGAGTTGCCAGTCATTTTGCACGCCTACGATTGTTAGATCCCGATCGATTTCATAATTTGCAGTCCTTCACTGATGAAGAGCAAGGCTTTAAGCAACTCAATGATGCGGTAAAAGCCATTCAATCTATTATTTCTAATCTAGAAAATGAAGACCAACAAAGTGCTTCTAATGCACACATCGAAGCGAATGAAATTGCTGAGATTAAAGCCAATCTACCGGTTAATTTACAGCAGGTGTTTGATGAGGGGAATGCTAATATTAATCAACTAAATCAGTTGATTAGTCGACTTCTTGATCAACATGGTACAGGTCGAGTACTGTTTAGAAACACACGTTCTGCAGTTAAGGGATTTCCAGAACGAGAACTTCATCCTTATCCGTTAGCCTTGCCGGAAATCTATCGGCCATACAGTTCCCTGCTTCATCCTGAAACGGAACTCTCAGAGCAAGAGTTTATTGAAAATGATCCTCGGATTCTGTGGCTACAGCAATTATTAAAAACCCTTAAAAATAAAAAAGTGTTGGTCATCTGCCATCATTCAAAAACAGCACAGGCGGTGGACAAATATTTAAACCTTAAGGCTGGAATTCGCTGTACTTCCTTTTATCCTGGATTGAGTATTATTGAACGCGACCGCGCTGCGGCTTACTTTGCTGAAGAAGAAGCTGGGGCACAGGTTTTAGTCTGCTCTGAAATTGGTAGTGAGGGACGTAATTTCCAGTTTGCTCACCATCTAGTACTGTTTGATTTACCAGCCAATCCAGATTTAATTGAACAACGCATCGGTCGATTAGACCGTATTGGCCAGCAACAGACCATTAAAATTCATGTCCCTTATCTTCAAGAGAGTGCACAAGAAGTGATGTTTCGTTGGTTCCATGAAGGACTCAATATCTTCCAACTCAGTTGTAGCGCCGGTTTTGCTATTTATGAAAAATTTGCTGAACAACTCAATGCTGTCATTACTGAGATAGAGGTTACTAATACTGTTAACACTACAAAATTTGATACTCTTTTAGCTGAGACGGCAATCTACACCGCTCATATTATGCAGCAGTTGCAACAGGGCCGTGATCGATTACTCGAGCTCAATTCATGTAAACCGAAAATCGCAAAGGAGTTGATTGAATCTATTGAATCGGAAGAACTGCTTGGACCATTGACCGAGTACATGACCAGAGTGTTCGATGAGTTTGGTGTTGATCACGATTATCATTCAACCCATAGTTTAGTCATTAAACCCACTGAACATATGCTCAGCGATTATTTTCCAGGTCTTCATGAAGAAGGAAATACCATCACCTTCGACCGCAGCAAAGCACTGTTGCGTGAAGACATGGAGTTTATGAGTTGGGAACATCCCATGGTTGTGGAAGTGATGGATTCGATTACCAGTACTGATATTGGTAATGCAGCCGTTGCAACAATTTCCATTAAAGGTCTCAAACCTGGCACCTTGTTACTTGAGAGCTGCTTCACTGTTGAAAAAATGGCGCCTAATGACTTGCAGCTTCACCGCTATTTACCGATTCAGCCTACACGCCTATTGTTTGACATCAGTGGAAAAGAGCTCACTAAGATCGTTAGTCATACGGCACTCAATAAGATGGCAGGGAAATTAAAATTACGGATTGCTCGACCCGTTGTAGAGCAGGTAAGAAATGAAATTGATAAGATGATCAGTTTCTCACAAAAAGCCGCTGAGAAGTTGCTTCCTGAAATGATCAACAGCGCAAATATCAAAATGCAGCAGGATCTCGGTGAAGAGCTACAAAGACTCAAATCATTAAAGGCCATAAACCCTAATATACGAGACCTCGAGATCAAGTTTTTAGAGCATCAAATATCTGAATCCTCTGAGTATATTAATCGAGCAAAATTACAAATGCAGGCCATCCGTTTAATCATCAATAATTAATTAGGTAAGTTATTGTTATTAATGAATTTAATGTCCGATTTCTCACTCTATATTAGAATAGCCGCATTAAAATTTTAAATTTGCATAAAATTTATGCAATTCCACAGTAACGCTTTGACTCAAACTAGTGTATGATGCGCGCCTATTAATAGATACGCCCTTTTAACCCATGAATATTTGATTCAATTTAATTAATTTAAAGAGTACTAAAATGGTCGATTTAACAACGTACAGAAATATTGGTATTTTCGCACACGTAGACGCTGGTAAAACAACAACTACAGAGCGGATCCTTAAGCTAACTGGTAAAATTCACAAGACGGGTGAAGTTCATGATGGTGATGCAACCACAGACTTCATGGAGCAAGAGCAAGAACGTGGAATCACGATCCAATCTGCTGCTACTACCTGTGAATGGGATGGGCATCGATTCAATATCATCGACACACCCGGACACGTTGACTTTACTGTTGAAGTATATCGTTCATTAAAAGTACTTGATGGCGGCGTTGGCGTATTTTGTGCTTCTGGTGGTGTTGAACCACAGTCAGAAACTAACTGGCGTTATGCCAATGAATCAAAAGTTGCACGAGTTATCTTTGTAAACAAGATGGATCGAATTGGTGCTGACTTTATGCGCGTTGTTAGTCAAATCGAAGACGTATTGGCTGCAAATCCATTAGTGATGAACCTCCCTATTGGTGCTGAAGATGATTTTGTTGGTGTTGTCGATCTATTAACGCGTAAAGCATACGTTTGGGATGATTCTGGTGAACCGGAAAACTTTACCGTAGAAGACGTGCCTGCTGACATGGTTGATGACGTAGAAATGTGGCGCGATAAGCTTATCGAAACAGCCGTTGAGCAAGATGACGACATGATGGAAATGTATCTTGAAGGTGAAGAGCCTACTTTAGACGATATTAAACGTTGTATTCGTCTTGGTACCATTAAACTCGATTTCTTCCCAACTCTTTGTGGTTCTGCATTCAAGAACAAGGGCGTACAGCCAGTGATGGACGCAGTTGTTGATTATCTTCCGAACCCAGTTGAAGTTAATCCTCAACCATTAACTGACGAAGACGGTGAAGAAACTGGAGAATTCGCAATCGTAGATCCTGAAGGACCTCTACGTGCACTTGCATTTAAGATCATGGATGACCGTTTTGGTGCCCTAACATTTATCAGAATTTACTCAGGTAAAATGTCAAAAGGCATGTCTATCCTCAATTCGTACACGGGTAAAACAGAACGAATTGGTCGTATGGTTGAGATGCACGCTGATTCTCGTGAAGAGATTAACGATGCACAGGCTGGCGATATCATTGCTGTTGTAGGCATGAAGAACGTACAGACTGGACACACACTTTGTGACCCTAACTCACCAGCGATTTTAGAGCCTATGGTATTCCCAGAACCTGTAATCTCAATTGCTGTATCACCTAAAGATAAAGGTTCGGTTGAGAAGATGGGTATAGCAATTGGTAAGATGATTGCTGAAGATCCTTCTTTCAAGGTTGAAACCGATGAAGATTCTGGTGAAACCATCATTAAAGGAATGGGTGAATTACACCTCGACATTAAGGTTGATATCCTAAAAAGAACTTACGGTGTTGATCTTGAAGTGGGCAAGCCTCAGGTAGCTTACAGAGAAACAATCACTCAAAAAGTTGATGATAGCTACACTCATAAGAAACAGTCAGGTGGTTCTGGTCAGTTTGGTAAGATTGATTATACCATTGAACCTTCTGAGCAAAATGAAGGCTATGTATTTGAGTCTAAAGTTGTCGGTGGTAACGTACCGAAAGAATTCTTCCCAGCCATTGAGAAAGGTTTCAAAGTGATGTTGGCTGAAGGTGTTCTTGCTGGATACCCAGTACTCGACGTCAAACTTACTCTAACTGATGGAGCTTTCCACGCGGTTGACTCCTCAGCAATTGCTTTCGAACTTGCAGCTAAAGGTGCTTATCGTCAATCAATGACTAAAGCAGGACCTCAGATCCTTGAGCCAGTGATGAATGTTGACGTATTTACTCCCGATGACCATGTTGGTGATGTTATTGGTGATTTAAACAGACGCCGTGGAATGATCAAGTCTCAAGAAGCTGGCGCGACTGGTGTACGAATTAAAGCTGACGTCCCTCTATCTGAGATGTTTGGCTACATTGGATCGTTGAGAACAATGACCTCAGGTCGTGGTCAATTCTCAATGGAATTTGCACATTACAGCCCCTGTCCTAATAGCGTTTCTGAAGAAGTAATCGCTGAAGCTAAGGCTCGTAAAGCAGCTAAATAATTTAGCTAGATCCATCAAAACGGGTACATCAAATGTGCCCTTGTTTGATGAAGGATAAAAAGCAGGTTTACAAATTGTTCCGCGAGGAGTTATTTGTAGCTTGCTTTTTTTTTGCGTTCAATGATAACGTTTGGTCATGACAAGAAGAACTGAGCTAGATTGTGACTAAAAATAAACCTCATCAAAATAGTTCCCATAAAACTGTTGCTAATAGAAATAACAACAAGGGTAAAAAACTATGCATGCAATGCTTAATGATGAGACTGCTGGTTGTAGTATTCATTATCATCGCCCTCTTTCTCGTTTTATCAGCAAGTTAATCAGCTCATGAAACTCCTTCTCTCTAAAATCATCGAGCAGAAATCCTTAGGTTTTTTTCTCGCCATGGCACTGTTAATTACTGTTTTATGGATTCTGGGCGATGGTACACTCGATCAACTGATGTATCATCGAGTGGCCATTGAAAACGGGCAGCTTTGGCGGATTCTGACCGGGCATTTAGTGCACAGTAATCTTTGGCATTTGCTGCTTAACCTTGCAAGCCTGACGATGATTGGATTGCTATTTTCCCAGCATTTATCCATCAAACTTTGGTCAGCCGTATTTGCACTCTCAGGACTATTGATCAGCGCCTGTTATTATTTCATCCTTCCAGAATATCAACATTATGTTGGACTCAGCGCTATTTTATACGCGGTCATCATCATAGGTGCACTACTAGATTTGAAAGAACAAATGTTGATAGCCAGCCTGGTACTTTTGGTAGTGACCGGCCGCGTTATCTGGCAACAGTTTTACGGAAGCGTTGAATCACTCGCTGAGCTCATTGGTGATCGGGTTGCCATTGAGTCACATCTCTTTGGGATCGTGACTGGTTATGTCATAGGGTTATTGTTGCTCTGGCGGCAACGGACTGTTTCCAGTTAAAGGTCATCTAGACTTGTGTGGCGAACATCCTTTCCTTTCACCAGATAGACTATGTATTCACAAATATTTTTTGAATGATCACCAATTCGTTCCAAGGCTCTTGCACACCAAGAAACACGCAAAGCATGTTTGATCTCTCGGGGGTCTTCCATCATCTTAACCAGCAATAAACGTGAAATATTGTCGAATTCTTCATTGATATAAATATCTGACTTAATAATGCTTAGTGCTTCGTCAACATCCATTCTTGCATAGGCATCTAAGGAGCGTCTTAACATTTTTTTAACGCTTTCCCCTAAGTTTCTAAGCTCCATAAATTGTCTGCCATCATTACTTTCCTGATGAACTTTCATTGCATTATCACCTAACTTTTCAGCCTCATCACCAATACGTTCAAGATCGGTGATGGTTTTAATAATACTCACCATTAGCCTTAAATCACTGGCAGCCGGCTGTCGTCGGGCAAGTATTTCAGTGCACTTTTCATCAATTTCAACTTCCATGAGATTAACTTGAGTATCACGCTCGACCACCATTTTTCCTAAGTTAGCATCGCCTTCAAGTAAAGCAATTAAACCATCGGTGACCTGTTGCTCTACGATACCACCCATCTTAAGTACCTGATTACGCACATCTTCAAGCTCTTGATTAAATTTCTTTGAAATATGCTGGGTTAAATTTAAATCGTTATCCATTATCTATTCCTCTAATCTAACCAAATCGGCCGGTGATGTAATTTTCTGTTAATTTATGTTGTGGGTTGGTAAATATTTGCGTAGTGGGCCCCATTTCAACCAACTGACCCATATGAAAATAGGCCGTTGTTTGCGATATTCTAGCAGCCTGTTGCATCGAATGAGTCACAATTGCAATGGTGAATTTTTCTTTAAGTTCATCAATGAGTTCCTCAATCACCGCTGTAGCGATAGGATCGAGTGCAGAAGCAGGCTCGTCCATCAATATAACTTCTGGACTCACTGCAATAGAGCGGGCGATACAAAGGCGCTGTTGCTGTCCACCCGATAAACCTGTTCCTGGGGAATCGAGTCGATCTTTGACTTCATTGAAAAGACCGGCCTTTTGTAAACTGGTGATCACAATTTCATCCAGCTCAGCCTTATTGGTTGCCAGACCATGAATCTTCGGCCCATAGGCAACATTTTCATAGATGGATTTTGGAAATGGATTGGGTTTCTGAAAGACCATTCCCACACGCGCCCTTAACAGTACGGGATCCATCGATCTAGCATAAATGTCCTCATCATCCAGAGAAAACTCTCCCTCTATGCGACAGATAGGTATTGTATCGTTCATTCTGTTAAGACAGCGCAAAAATGTCGATTTACCACAGCCTGAAGGTCCAATGAGTGCGGTTACCTGATGTCTTGCCAGGTCGAGACTAATGTCTTTTATGGCCTGGTTGTCATCATAAAAGACATTAATATTTCGCATGGACATTTTTGCGTCATCAGAAAAGCAGTTTCCTACCGTTCCTAGAATCTCAGTATCCTTGGATCTCAAACTTTCTGAAGATGACTTATCTATCATAATAATTTACCTATTTTCGAATTTTTTTCGTAACAGTGCTGCGACTGTATTCATAATAAAAAGGAAGCCCAACAACACTAAAATAGCTGCTGATGTCTTCGCTAAAAAAGCGCGTTCTGGACTATCTGCCCAAAGAAAAATTTGTACTGGCATTACTGTTGATGCATCGGTTATTGAGCCAGGAACATCGACAATAAATGCAACCATCCCGATCATCAGTAAAGGCGCCGTTTCACCTAAGGCCTGAGCTAACCCTATAATTGTTCCAGTCAGAATACCTGGCATCGCCATGGGTAAAACATGACCAAATGCGGTCTGTACCTTTGAAGCACCTATGCCCATAGCAGCTTCTCGTATTGAGGGCGGAACTGCCTTTATTGAAGCTCGACTGGCAATAATAATGGTCGGTAAAGTCATCAGTGTTAACACGATACCTCCCACCAAAGGGGCTGAACGTGGCAATCCGAATATATTGATAATGACCGCAAGACCCAGTAATCCGAAAATAATGGAGGGTACTGCGGCTAAATTATTAATATTAATTTCAATGATGTCAGTCCAGCGGTTACTCGGAGCAAATTCTTCCAAATATAATGCTGCTGCAACGCCGATGGGAAAGGATAAAATTAATGTCACCAACATGGTCAAAATAGTACCGGTCATTGCACCTTTGATACCTGCCAATTCAGGTTCTCTAGAATCACCGTTGGTAAAAAAATCGATATTAAATCTATCTTCTATTCTGTCTTCGTCAACCCATTGTTTAAGCCACGTTGCCTGTTGGCCATTTAACCTTAAACCGGCTTCTCCATTCACATCAAACTCTTTAAGATAGCTGTCGACATCATCATCAAGTCTTAACCAGTAAGTGCCCGACTGATTTAACAGACTCGGAGTTTCCATTAACAGATCACGCAGTGTGAATTCGGCGTTGGAGCTGATCATTTGGGTCAGTTTTCTTTTCTCTTTTCTCTTTTTTACCTGCGGAAACATTTCGTACAATGACTTTTTCAATACTTTACGATAATTAGCCTTTTTCAAGGTTTTAGCATCGATTGTTTCAGTACCTAACCAATCACTGTTGAAATTGACATCAACCGCAACCCAATGTTGATGAAATGCAGGGATAGCCTTATAGGTGATGTCTGCAATTAGTACAAACACCAGAAAAAATCCAAAGCCCACTGAAAGACGACCTAACCACTTGAATCGGACTTCTTTCTTATGGCGACCTTTTAAATTGGCCGAAACGATCTGGGTTATATTTTTTGAATCAATCATATTGCTCTCGATATTTTCGAACGACTTTGAGCGCGACAACATTCAAAGCGAGTGTTGTTAAGAAAAGCATCAGTCCCAAGGCGAAAGCAGCCAACGTTTTTGGACTATCAAACTCCTGATCACCTGTTAGTAGTGTCACAATTTGTACGGTTACTGTGGTCACCGATTCAAGTGGATTAATGGTTAAATTGGCCGCCATGCCTGCAGCCATCACCACAATCATGGTCTCACCTATTGCACGAGAAACAGCCAGCAATACCGCACCCACAATTCCGGGTAATGCAGCGGGTAACAATACTTTTTTGATCGTTTCAGAAGGTGTTGCACCGAGTCCTAGTGAACCTTCCTTAAGCGATGCTGGAACAGCGCTAATGGCATCTTCTGACAAAGAAGAGACAAAAGGAATGATCATAATACCCATGACTAAACCTGCGGCTAAAGCACTCTCTGAAGCAACGGTTAATCCTAACCAGCCACCGAAATCTCGTATCACCGGAGCCACCGTCAAGGCTGCAAAAAAGCCATAAACAACGGTCGGCACACCCGCTAATATTTCAAGCATGGGCTTAGCGATTGCTCGCAAGCGAGTCGAGGCATACTGAGACAGGTAGATGGCAATCATTAGACCTACCGGTACCGACAAAAACATGGCTATTGCACTAATGAGTAACGTTCCAATAAAAAGAGGGACGGCACCAAATGCACCCGAGCCGCCTACCTGATCGGTGCGCATCGCAATTTGTGGACTCCACTCTGTACCAAATAAAAATTCCCAGGGAGGAACTGCACTAAAAAACTGAATGGATTCAAAAATGACTGAGATAATAATGCCAATGGTTGTTAGTAACGCTATTCCAGAACTCGTCCAGAGCACGCCTATAATAATTTTTTCAATTCTCAGCCGTGAATGAAATTGAACGGTAAATTTACTGAGTATGAAAGCAACGCTGGATATGGCTATCAACACCACCAAAGCTGTTTTAATCCATGATACCGTTTGACTGATTTCTCTTAGGTAAAGTGCGGCATTAATTTTCACCAGCTCATCGGTGCTTCCAGAAATCAATATCGGTTTATCATTAAACGCCATCAGTTGGATGTTGTTTAAATATAAACCTAGCTCGGCATTATTAAGATCACTGACTGATTGGGGTAACTGCATCAGCAATAAAGATTCTAAAAGCGATGATTCAATAAAAGCCCATACTAACAAAAAAATTAGCGATGGAATGCCACACCAGAAGGCTGTTAATAATCCAAATTGTTTGGGTAGAGACGTGAGTCTCTTAGTGTTCGCACGACCACCTGCAACCCGAACAGCTTTCTGAATGGCAAACCAATAGCTAAACAGTGCCAAAAAGGCAATAACGAATATTAATGTCGAAGAGTTCATTAAAATTGTTCCAGTATCATTCTACTTAGAGTGCTAGTTCTGTAAGAGATAATACTGACATTCTAACTGATTTGAACGTCTCTTCGTCTAAAGGTATCAAACCTTTTTCAGAAAGATAGCCTTCTTCACCCATGGCGTCTTCACTAGTAAACTCCGTTAAAAACTCTAGGATCCCTGGGACCATACCTACATGAGCATTCTTAACATAAAAGAACAGTGGTCTTGAAACAGGATATGAACCATCTGAGATACCTTCAAAGGTAGGTTCAGTTCCATCAACTTTCGACCCCTGTAGTTTGTCAGAGTTTTGATCGAGGAAACTAAAGCCAAAGACACCAAAGGCATTCGGATTAGCCGATAATTTTTGTACAATTAGATTGTCATTCTCACCAGCTTCAATGTAGACGTGATCTTCACGTACCGAATGACAAATTGTCTTATATTGTTTTTTGTTAGTTTTCTTAATTGCTTTTATCCATGAAAATGTCTTACAACCACCCTCTAAAACGAGTTCTGCAAAGGCGTCTCTTGTTCCAGATGTTGGAGGAGGTCCTAGCACTTCAATTTTTGTAGTGGGTAACGTTGGATTGATTTCATCCCAAGTTGTATAAGGATTTTCGACTAACTTTTCAGAACCATCTTTAGCAGGTACGTCCTTTGCTAAGGCTAGAAATAATTCTCTTCTGGATACTGTCATTTGAGCCGATTTTTTTGAATTTGCAATAACAATACCATCATAGCCAATGAGAACTTCAGTGATGGAAGTGACTCCATTTTTCTGGCATTGATCAAATTCGCTTTTCTTTATGCGCCTTGATGCGTTTGACATATCGGGTGTATCAATAGCAGTACTGGCACAAAATAGTTTCATACCGCCACCGGTACCAGTTGATTCAATCTTCGGTGTTTTAAAGTCTGTTACCTTACCAAATCGTTCAGCAACAATGGTTGAAAACGGATAGACCGTTGAAGAACCAACCACGTTGATATTCTCACGACCCGCCGCAGAGAGGATGGCTGTATACCCAACAACCGCTATAAATAGTGCTTGTTTAAATAATAGTTTAGTCATTTTAGTTTCTCTTTGTTTATTAATTGATGATAAGAATCATAGGTTCTGTTTATGACAGCTTTATGACAGCCTGAAAAAACAGTCATTAAATTTGCTAAGGATGGGACAGAATAATCTTTTAGGGTAGGAACAAACTGTTGTTAATTCGATCTAATGTTTTTTTGAAGCATCGCTGAACAAAACGCGAGATCGCGGAAAACAGGCCGTAAAGGTAGAACCTTTACCCTGTTCACTTTGGACATCTAAATAACCACCAAAATTATCAAGGATGTGCTTAACAATTGACAATCCTAAGCCTGTGCCGACAACTTTTTGGCTTCGCTCAATGTGAACTCTATAAAAGCGTTCTGTCAATCTCGACAAATGCTCTCTTGCGATACCCTCTCCGAAATCAGTGATCGCGAGACATGCTTGGCCGTCATCCGATAGGCTCCAACAAATCTTTATTGTGGATTTTTCTTTCGAATACTTGATGGCGTTACTGAGCAAGTTTTGACACAGACTATAAAAGTCTCGTTCAATGACTTTTAAGTTAAGTGTGCTATCAACGGTTAACTCAAAATCATTCCCAGTGGCATTATGGGTTACTTTAAAATCGGCAACTAGACGATTTAACAACATTGCCACATTAATCACCTCACCACTGCTGACTGAATAACGGCTCTCTTCTAGTTTAGAGAGTACCAATAGATCGTTAAGAATCTGTTCCATTCTCAGTGCCTGCTGTGAAGCACTTTTAATAACCTTCCCAATGGCAGGTGGTAACTCTTCTTCTGTTTCTAAAATTTCCAAATAACCCGATATTACAGTCAAAGGTGTTCTTAGTTCGTGAGAAGCATTAGCTATGAATGCTTTACGCAATTTTTGTACTGCAAGTCTTTGGCTAATATCACTAACCACCAAGAGTGTTTTATCATCACCATAGTGTTTTCTGAACACTGATAATCTAGTCTGAGAATCAATTGGTGAGGTCATTTCAAGCACAGATTCTTCTTCATCAGATGAAAAAAGTTTATTCAGTTCAACATCTCTAATGATGTTATCGAAGCGCTGTCCAATATCCTTTTGACTGTCTATACCTAATAATTTTTCAGCGCGCTTATTAGACCATTCAATTTCCCTATTTTTACTGAGTATGATGGTCGCATCGGGTAATGCTGACATGATCGCATGATAGTGAGTTGCTACTTTAGTGAGTTGCTTCTTTCGGTCTTTATTTGATTTCTGCGAACGATAAATATGCTGGACTGTAAGTTGCCAAACACCTGTTGTATCGGGTGCTGAATTTTTGGGAGCACCTTTTCTAATCCACCGCTCAAAAGTCTTTAACTGATAGAGATTCCAACCAATGTACAGACCACTGTGCAAAACCACTGAAAACAGCCAGTATCCTGAAACAGCACCCAATAAAAGGGTCGATAGAATCAGGGAAAAAATCCGAATAAACTCGATGCTCCATGCCGTATTCATTCGCTACACAGTGCCATCAGTAAACATATATCCCATGCTTCTAACTGTCACAAAATAGCTGTCTTTATTAAAAGGTTTGAGTATTTTACGCAACCGTAACATATGTACATCAACAGTACGCTCATCAAGATAAACCCCCTGACCCCAGACAAAATCAAGCAATTGAGCACGAGTATAAACTTTGTTTTTGTGAGTGAGGAAAAACTTTATTAAATTAAACTCTGTACCTCCGACGGTCACAAAATCATCATCAATGGATAATTGATGGCTGTCTAAATGTAGTTTAATTCCCATGATTTCAATGGATTGTTTTGCGGTCGAAGTAGAGCGACGAATGAGAGCTTTCACTCGCGCTTGAAACTCACGAATTGCCACCGGTTTGGTCATATAGTCGTCAGCGCCACTATCTAGGCCTTTAACCTTGTCCAATTCTTGAACACGGGCAGTTAACATCATGGTTGGGATATCACGCAACACCTCATTACTCTTGAGAGTCTTGATAAATTGTATGCCGGATTCGCCGGGCATCATCCAATCAATTATCATGATATCAGGTCGTTCAGTTAATAAGATCTGTCGAGCCTGCTTTGCGCTCTCCGCTTCGATGACATCATAACCTTTTGTCTCAAGGGCATATTTTAACATCTCACGAATGGGCAACTCGTCTTCTATTAATAATATTTTAGCTGACATGGCTTGACTCATTTTCCTGATCGCTGATGATGTAAGTCTCCATTAGAATTATGACAACTTTATGACAAGAAGTAATTATTTATAAAATCTACACTCATTTTGCATTTAACAGGATGACATTAGTCATACTCATATCGATAGTTATTCATAATATTGTTTGATGCAGTTGATCACAGAGTCATCCCACTGGGGCATCCTAATATTAAAAGTTTCATTAATTCTAGAACAGTCCAACACCGAAAAAGCCGGACGTCTCGCAGCGGTTGGGTATTCGTCTGTGCTGATGGCTGATAATTTCTTAATTTTTAATGGCTCAAAAGATTGCGCCTGCTCAAAGATTGACCTTGCAAAACCATACCAACTGGTTTGACCCGAGGCGGTCAAATGGTATATCCCTGAAAGATTTTTTATCTGGCTAGGATCAGATTGAAATTGCTCACAAAGCTGAATTGTTGCTTTAGCGATATCATCACTGCGACTGGGTGAACCAATTTGATCGTCAACGACCGATAAACTTTCTCTTTCACGCGCTAATCGCAACATGGTTAGTAAAAAATTAGAGCCTCGCTTTCCATAGACCCAACTGGTACGCAGGATTAGATAGGGACAGGTGGAAATTTGAACCGCCTTTTCTCCCGCCAGCTTACTTTTACCATAGATACTAATGGGATGAGTCTCATCAGATTCTCGCCATGGGGACTGTTCTAGTCCATCAAACACAAAGTCAGTTGAATAGTGGATTAGCAAACAATTTGTCCGACTACATAAGTCTGCTAAGTTTGAAGGAAGATCGGCATTCAATTTAAAAGCCTGTTCAATTTCAGTTTCTGCCAAATCAACAGCTGTATAGGCAATAGCATTAATAACAATATTGGGGCGAACCTCTTTAAAAACATTTTCTAATTCTGAAAAATGAGTCACATCAATCTCAAGGTCAGCAGCCGACCGACCGACCGTCACCACTTCATAATTTGATTTAGCCTGTTCAACAAGCTCATGACCAATTTGCCCAGAGGGACCTAATATCAATATTTTCAACAGATGATTCCTGAAATTGTATTTCTTAATTATTAATGATTAACAACATTGTAATCTAGAGTATTTGTTGTTGCAAAAGATAGAACAAAAAAATAAGGCAAAAAAATGGCGCCATTATGACGCCATACTCACTTACTAAGGTTGAGTATTTCTATCGGTAAACTTTAAAGCTTAAGTTTATGACGATTTTTTTCTAAAGTGACCGCACCGATGCCTTTAACACCAAGTAGTCCATCGAGTGTTTTAAAGTCACCGATTCTTTTTCGATAGGCTACAATAGTTTTTGCCTTAGAAATGCCAACACCACTGAGTACATCAGCAATTTCCTCGGCCGATGCAGTGTTAATATTGACAGTCAAAGATTTAAACGTTTGTTGTGATCCCTTGCTGATGTCACCTGCATAGAAGGGACCTGCATAGAGGGGACTCATCAAGAAACTACTCAGAAGTGAACTCAGTAATAGAGCCGCGGTTAATTTAACGATTGAATGAAGCATTTTTATTCCTCCCTGGAATTAATCGTATTGCATCCTTGCAACAAACAAAGATTAAAACATCAGGGTCGTGAAGCCAACCATAAATCGATGGAATCCGAAATATCGCACATAGATTTAAGAGGGTCGCTCGCCTTGGTGACGGGCCGACCAATCACCAAATAGTCTGAGCCAGCATTGAGAGCATCAACTGGAGTCATTATACGCTGTTGGTCGTCTGTCGCTGATCCTGTGGGGCGTATACCCGGTGTGACCAATAAAAAATCATCATTGAGAGAGGATCTCAAAGATTCCGCTTCAAGTGCTGAACAGACCACTCCATCGAGACCACTTTGTTCTGCTAATTTCGCTAGTTGAACTACACGCTCTTCAATAGATGATTCAATACCTGTCTCAGCGAGATCATCAACACTCATGCTTGTCAGAACCGTAACCGCAATGAGTTTCGGAGCCTGCTGATTAAATTGTTGTAGAGCCTCAGCCGCTGTTTCCATCATTTTTCGGCCGCCACTGGCATGCACATTAACCATCCAAACACCCAAGTCAGCTGCAGCTAAACAGGCCTTGGCGACTGTGTTTGGAATATCGTGAAATTTAAGATCAAGAAATAGTTCAAAGTCTTTGCTGTGTAACTGTTTAATAAATTCTGGACCAAAACGAGTAAACATCTCTTTGCCGACTTTAAGTCGGCATTTTTTAGGATCGAGCTGATCAGCCAGTGATAATGCGGCATCTTTATTATCGAAGTCCAATGCGACGATGAGTCGAGATTGATCATTATTCATTAAAGTAGATTTTCCTTAACGTCGTTTAGTTTATTTATATTCATAAGGTGGTTATTCACCCTCGATACCAAAAATAGGCTTTGTGGTTCCCCATTCTGAACAGCTAGGACATTTCCAAAATAAAGTTTTACCCGAAAATCCACATTCAACGCAACAGTAAACAGGTTTCTGAATCATTAATTTCATCACTAGCCCGTGAAGTAATTCTAAATTATTTTTCGCTTCACCAGAGGCGTGTTGAATGTGCATTTGAATGAGTTGTTCCAAACCTTTTAGTGAAGGGTTTGCCCGTAAATAATCACTAATTAAGGTCGCAGCACTCTGATCCCCCTCTTGCGATTGCAGTAATGTAGCCAGCGCCAGTAACACCGACACGCCTGCACCTTTATCAAGGCATTCTTGAAGGTATTGGGTGAGTTCTTGTTCGCCATTAACTTGCTGATAGCACTGGAGTAAGTCATCCAGTACTTCAGGTAAGTAGGCAATGTCCTGATGTCGAATACGCCGATAGGAAGCAATTGCTTTTTTATATTTACCCGCCTGACGAAATAATTTACCCTCCAACATACTGGCCCGCACCGATGCGCGATTTGACTTTAAAGCTTTGTTTATTGCATCAAAAGCAGCTTTAGAATTACCCTTTGCAATCTCATCCTCGGCTATTTCACAGTAGTAATGAGCGATATTATGTATTCGGCTTTCTGTAGAGTTCTGTTCAATTTGTAAGCTCATGCGAATGGCTTTTGGCCAATCTTTCATTTGCTGATAAATAGTATCAAGATGAATAAGACTGGTTAATTGATGTTGTTGATCTTTGAGCAGCTCTTCAAATAAATTTTCAGCCCGGTCAAATAACCCCGCAGCCATATAATCTGATGCCAATTCTAACAATGCTAATTTACGAATATTGCCCGTAAGTGAAGGACGGGCAATTAAATTTTGATGGATGCGAATTGCTCGGTCCACTTCCCCGCGACGTCTAAATAGATTTCCTAGTGCAAGATGTGTCTCTACCGTTTCACTGTCCACCTGTAATAGTTCTATAAAGGCATCGATTGCTTTATCGGGCTCTTCATTGAGTAGAAAGTTTAAGCCTGTAAAATATCCGGGTGCAAGGCGTCTTTCCAAATTTTTTGGCTGCGCTTTTTTTCGACCAATTCTATAGCCTGACCAGACCGCAAGAGGCAATAATAAAAACAGGGCAGGCAGCAATATTTCCTGCATTTAGTATGGATCCTTCACCGGTAGTTCACGTAAATTAGCGAGTTCTTGATTATTAATATTGATGGTGTTTTTTAACCTGCGTATCTCCAGGCGAGATTTTAAATAGGTGCCTGACACCAGTAGTAAGGCCATGATTGCGCCACCTGCGAAACAGGCGAGCAATAGATAAGTGAGCCGAATCTCACCCTCTCCAACAAAGTAATTGATTAAAATAACACCATCATTTAAGGCAGCAAATGCAGCTGTAAGGCCTAAAAACAATATCACTAAAAAAAACTGTACCAATGCTCTCACGCATGTTCTCCCAGATGTGGCTTATGTGACTACTTCTATTGTAGCCCGATCGGCAAAAAAAAGTACGCTTTATTGAGCGCACTTTGAATGGGTTGAACACTAAGATTTAATTTAGATTCTGGATATGAATTAGACTTTCTTCAGTTAGAAATACTGATGAGTCGTCAATTAGTCTCTTTGTAGCGCATTATTCACACGCTCACGCAACTCTTTACCAGGTTTGAAGTGAGGCACCGACTTGCCTTCTAAAACAACTGACTCACCGGTTTTAGGGTTTCTTCCCACCCGTGGTGCGCGATAGTGCAATGAGAAACTACCAAAACCTCTGATTTCTATGCGATCACCATCGGCCAGTGCCTGCGCCATATGTTCAAGTGTTGTCTTAACTACCAGCTCAACATCTTTAAATGATAATTGTGTCTGTTTACTCGCCAAACGTTCAATTAATTCTGATTTAGTCATTGCCATAATATTTTTTAACTTTCCAAAATTTACCAAAAATCTTATTAATTTCAATAGTATAGGAACAGTATATATAAATTTTATTGAAATGCAAAACAATCTAATAAGATTATCAATAATCTTTTAGGATCATTTATAGTGTTAAAACAAAACAGCCGGCACAAGGCCGGCTGTTGGGAACAAAATTTCGAAGAAGTTTAGTCTTCAGAATTGTTCATTTTTTGCTTTAACAAATCACCTAAAGTAGATGGTCCGCTTTCAGGTTCAGCAGCCTGGCTGTAATCCGCCATAGCTTCTTCTTCCTCAGCAACAAAGCGAGCTTTAATTGATAGGCTAATTACGCGGTTCTTACGATCAAGACCAAGTAACTTAGCTTCAACTTCTTCACCCTCTTTCAAGCTGTTGCGAGCATCTTCAACACGGTCAACACTGATTTCGCCAACGCGTAGATAACCTTCTACATTGTCAGCAAGAGTGATAACCGCACCTTTAGCATCAACTTCTTTGATAATACCTTTGATGATAGTGCCTTTAGGGTTTGCATCAATGAAATCACTCATTGGGTCAGCTTCAACCTGCTTGATACCTAAAGAGATACGTTCACGTTCAGCATCAACCGATAATACAACAGCTTCAACATCATCACCCTTCTTGAAATCACGAACAGCGTCTTCGCCAGTCGCATGCCAAGAAATGTCAGACAAGTGAACCAATCCATCAATACCACCGTCTAGACCGATAAAGATACCGAAGTCAGTGATTGATTTGATAACACCGTTAACCTTGTCACCCTTGTTGCATGTAGCAGCAAATTCATTCCATGGATTAGCAATACATTGCTTAATACCTAGAGATATACGACGACGTTCTTCGTCAATATCAAGAACCATGACTTCAACTTCATCACCTAGGTTAACAATCTTGCTTGGGTGGATGTTTTTGTTAGTCCAATCCATTTCAGAAACGTGTACAAGTCCTTCAACACCTTCTTGAATTTCTACAAAACAACCATAGTCTGTCAAGTTAGTAACACGACCAGTGAGTCGACTACCTTCAGGATGACGGTTAGCAATAGCTACCCATGGATCTTCACCAAGCTGCTTAAGACCAAGAGATACACGTGTACGCTCACGATCAAACTTAAGTACCTTAACGGTAATTTCGTCACCAACCTGTACAACTTCAGAAGGATGCTTAACACGCTTCCAAGCCATATCAGTGATGTGAAGTAGGCCATCAACGCCGCCTAGATCTACAAATGCACCGTAATCAGTTAAGTTCTTGATTATACCCTTAGTTTCCATACCTTCTTGCATGTTCTCTAATAGTTCATCACGCTCAGCGCTATTCTCAGTTTCGATAACAGCACGTCTAGATACAACAACGTTGTTACGTTTCTGGTCAAGCTTGATCACTTTAAATTCTAAATCAACACCTTCCAGATGCGTTGTGTCACGTACTGGACGCACATCAACCAATGAACCTGGTAAGAATGCTCTGATGGTCATCACGTCTACCGTGAATCCACCTTTCACTTTACTAGTGATAATACCCGTAACTGTATCACTTGCTTCATAGGCTTCTTCAAGACTAATCCAAGATTCAGCACGTTTAGCTTTTTCACGAGAAAGTTTAGTTTCGCCAAATCCGTCTTCCACTGCATCAAGTGCAACTTTAACTTCATCACCGACATTAATATTTAAATCACCATTGTCATCTCTAAATTGAACCAATGGAATTACACCTTCAGATTTCAATCCAGCGTTAACAGTTACGTTTTCACTATCAATGGCTACAATGGTACCGTTGATGATTGATCCGGGAGATAATTGGATTTCCTTGAGGGATTCCTCAAAGAGTTCTGCGAATGATTCGCTCATTTCATTTTCCTATTTTTCGCCACAATCTTTTCCGTAGAACTGTGGATTACTAAAGTTAGTTCTGGATTCATCCTTGCCAGAACGGTTTTAAAATTCTGTTTCAGCAAACCTTTCGTTTACTAAAAGCATAAGCTTTTCAATGACTTGTTCAATCGTTAATGCCGTTGTATCAATTTCTATGGCATCAACTGCTGCTACAAGTGGCGATATTGCTCGGTTCCTGTCCCGCTCATCACGCTCTTGTATAGCCCTTGAAAGGGTCGCGATACTAACACTGTTTCCCTGCTCTTTCAACTGCTTATGACGACGCTTCGCTCTCTCATCAGCCGTAGCCGTTAAAAAGATCTTTAATCCGGCGTTCGGAAACACCACCGTGCCCATGTCACGACCGTCTGCGACGAGTCCAGGCTCTTGATAAAATGCTTTCTGTCGTTGTAATAATGCGTGACGAACATCCTTCAATGCAGCGACTTTTGAAGCGGCTGCTCCGGTGATCTCTGTGCGCAATTGCTCGCTCACATCTTCGCCTTCCAAAATGACACGTGAGCCCTTCTCATCATCCAATGTAAACTGAACATCTAGGTGCGCTGCCAGAACAGTCACAGCAGTTTCGTTGTCGAGTTCAACACCATGATTATAACAGGCTATAGCGAGCACTCGATAAAGAGCGCCACTATCAAGGATATGCCAATTAAGACGATTCGCGATCGATTGAGAGATGGTGCCCTTGCCAGATCCGCCAGGGCCATCAATACAGATAATATTTTCCATGATCAATTATTCTTCAGAAGAATCTTCTTCATCATCGTTCTCTACATCAGTAGAACCAACATCTGTTGAAGCAGAATTCTCTATGCTGTTCTCACTCGAACTCTCTGAGGTTTCAGCAGGAATTATTTCTTCATCTTCATCATCGCTTTCAATTTCATCGACGCGCTGTAGACCCACAAGATTTTCGCCTTCGATTAAACGAATAAGACGAACGCCTTGAGTATTACGACCCATCACTCGAACTTCTGAAACACGCGTTCGTACGAGGGTGCCACGATCACTGATCAACATGATTTCATCTTCTTCAACTACAGAAACTGCGTTGATAACCGAACCATTACGATCACTGACTGAAATTGAGATAACGCCCTGTCCACCACGACCCCTGACAGGATAGTCGTTGATGTCCGTTCGTTTACCATAACCATTGACCGTAGCAGTGAGGATCTGACCTTCATCAGGCGCCACCACCATACCGATCATTTTTTGGCCATCTTTCAGACGGATACCGCGAACACCACGAGCTGTACGACCCATGCTGCGTACATGTCCTTCATTAAATCGAATAACCTTGCCTGCATCACTAAATAACATGATGTCACTCTCACCATTGGTGATATCAACACCAACAAGCAGATCATCATCTGCAAGAGCAAGCGCAATCAAGCCAGTAGAACGCTGACGGGCAAATGCTGAGAGAGAGGTTTTCTTAACAGTACCACTGCGAGTCGCCATGAAGATGAACATCTCTTCTTCATAACTCTTCAGCGGTAAGATTGCAGTAATTGTTTCTTCATCTTCAAGTGGCAATAGATTTACAATCGGTTTACCACGTGCATTACGACCCGCTTCGGGTAATTCGAAAACTTTAAGCCAATAAACTTTACCGCGGCTCGAGAAACACATGATGGTATCGTGAGTACTGGTCACCAATAATCGACGGATAAAATCTTCTTCTTTCATTTTCGCTGAAGCTTTGCCGCGACCACCACGTCTTTGCGATTGATACAATTCTAGAGGTTGATATTTTACGTAACCTTCATTCGACAGGGTCACTACAACGTCGGTCTCGGTAATCAGATCTTCTATGCTCAGATCAAGTTTACGATCGAGAATTTCAGTGCGACGCTCATCGCCAAAATTATCTTGAATTTCTTGTAACTCTTCACGAATAACTTCCATCATTCGCGTCTTGCTCGAAAGGATCAATAACAGTTCAGCAATAAGTTCTAGTAGAGTCTGATATTCGCCGAGTATTTTGTCGTGCTCTAGGCCGGTTAATTTGTGCAGCCGCATGTCTAGAATCGATTGGGCTTGCTCAGGAGATAAGTAATATAGATTATCTCGAATACCCATTTCATCAGCCAGACCATCGGGACGCGCAGCATCACTACCTGATTTTTCAAGCATGGCAGACACATGACCCAACTCCCAACCTTGAGCCAGCAACCCTTCACGAGCTTCTGCAGGAGTTGCAGAACCACGAATGAGCTTAATCACTGGGTCTATATTGGCTAAAGCAATGGCTTGACCTTCTAGAATGTGTGCTTTTTCTCGAGCCTTGCGTAATTCAAAGATAGTCCGACGTGTAACCACTTCCTGACGATGTAGTACAAAGGCCTTGAGTGTATCTTTAAGATTAAATATTCGAGGTCGACCATTTTGTAGCGCCACCATGTTGATACCAAATACTGTTTGCATTTGGGTTTGAGCAAAGAGGTTATTGAGAATGACTTCAGGTACTTCACCACGGCGTAATTCAACCACCATGCGCATACCGTCTTTATCGGACTCGTCTCTAAGGCCTGTTATGCCTTCTATTTTCTTATCTTTTACTAAATCGGCAATTTTTTCAATAAGTCGTGCTTTATTAACCTGATAAGGAAGCTCTGTGACAATAATACTTTGCTTACCATTACTCTCTTTAGTTTCCACATGACTCACTGAACGCATATAAATGCGTCCACGACCCGTACGATAAGCCTCTACAATTCCTGCGCGACCATTAATAATTGCAGCGGTTGGGAAATCTGGACCGGGAATGTGTTCCATCAGACCATCAACATCAATCTCTGGATTGTCCATAAGGGCAAAACAGCCGTTAATGACTTCGGTTAAATTGTGGGGCGGAATATTCGTCGCCATGCCAACCGCAATACCCGACGAACCATTCACTAATAGAGTAGGAACCCTTGTCGGCATCACCGATGGTTCAGACTCGGTACCGTCATAGTTTTCAACAAAATCAACGGTTTCTTTATCGAGATCAGCAAGCAACTCATGGGCGATTTTCGCCATTCTGATCTCTGTGTAACGCATTGCTGCAGGAGAATCACCATCGACGGAACCAAAGTTACCCTGACCATCGACAAGCATGTAGCGCAAGGAGAAAGGCTGAGCCATTCTAACAATGGTGTCATACACCGCGCTGTCACCGTGTGGATGGTACTTACCGATAACATCACCGACAATTCTTGCCGACTTCTTATAGGCTTTATTCCAGGAGTTTCCAAGCTCGGACATGGCAAATAATGAGCGCCTGTGCACCGGTTTCAAACCGTCTCGCACGTCTGGCAGCGCTCTGCCAACAATAACGCTCATGGCGTAATCAAGGTAGGATGTTTTCAGCTCATCTTCAATATTTATTGGTAATATTTCTTTCGCAAGATCGCTCATAGAATTTTAAAAACCCTCGTAATTGCTTTATTTTTTTTAAATAGAAATGAATGATTAAAACAGTGCGAAATTATAGCATAAAAGTATCGATAACTAGTGATTATTTATCGCTTAATTAATGATTATTGATAAGACTGAATATCGCTGATTAATCTTTTGTTTTATTGGTGCATGAGCGCAGATGTTAAGGAGAGTATCTTCAGGACGCAGCGAGTACATCCATGTATGCTTCGCTGCTGCGTCCTGCAGCAGAGACCTGTAGATACTCCCCTTAACATCTGCACTCCTCCGGCATTTGTGTGTTTGAAGGGCTTACTGAAAATCGCGTTATTACTTACAGTTAATGTGTGTAATTAGTTCATTAACTGTTAGAGGATATCTCTCAGCTCTTGTATAATTTCTCGTTATTGAGAGTTTAAATCGCCAATTATCATCAGCGGGTTGAATTCCTACTTATTAGCTTGGGATTGAATTCCCTTTCTCGGAGATTCCTTTATGGAGAAGGTCGATAGTTTAATTCATGGACGATGGGTTGTACCGGTGGTGCCTTCGGGTCAGATCCTTGAAAATCATTGCGTTGTTATTAATGGTTCTAAAATCATCGACATTATTCCTTCCAATGAAGTGCTGGGTTTATATCAGGCATTGCATGAATCTCATCTTGGTGATCATTTAATACTCCCTGGCTTTGTGAATGCCCATTGTCATGCTGCGATGAGCTTATTTCGTGGAATTGCTGATGACCTGGAGTTAAAAACTTGGCTTGAACAACATATTTGGCCACTTGAGAGAAAGTTTGTAGATGAGGATTTTGTTGAAGATGGCACTAATCTCGCCATCGCAGAAATGATCCGCAGCGGTACCACTTGTTTTGTAGACATGTATCATTTCCCACAAGCAGCCGCTAGAGCAGTACGAGAAGCGGGTATTCGCGCTCGAATTGGACTGGTGATTAGTGATAGTGCCACTGCCTATGCTGCAACGACCGATGATTACTTTAATAATGGACTCGATTTCGCTGATCGTTATAAACACGACCCGCTAATTAGTTGTCATTTCGCGCCCCATGCTCCCTATTCCGTTTCTGATGAGCCTTTAAAAAGAATGCGGGTGTTAAGCACTGAGTTGGGCTTTTCGATGCACATGCATATTCATGAAACAAAACAAGAAGTTGATGATGCAGTCAAAGCAGACGGCATGCGACCTCTCAAGCGTCTAGAGCAGCTTGAATTATTAACCCCAGATCTGCATGCAGTACATATGACGGAACTTAGCATTGATGAAATTAACAGCATTTCTGAAAATGGAGTTCATGTTATCCATTGTCCAGAATCGAATATGAAACTCGCCAGTGGTTCATGCCCAGTGAATGAATTACTCAACGCAGGTGTTAACGTTGCATTAGGGACCGATGGTGCTGCCTGTAACAACGATCTGGACATGCTTAGTGAGATGAAAAGTGCCGCTTTCTTGGGTAAATTGACCGCCAAGAATGCCGCAGTCTTGAGTGCTACAACCGTCTTAGAAATGGCGACCATTAATGGCGCTACTGCCTTAGGACTTGAGGATCTAATTGGTTCACTTGAGACGGGTAAACAGGCAGATGTGATTGCAGTGGATATGAGCAAACTTGAATTGCAACCGCTCACTAATCCTATCTCACAGTTAGTGTATTCCTCTGACAGGAGTCAAGTCACTGATCTTTGGGTTGCTGGTAAACAATTAATGAAACAACGACAACTGACAACACTCGATGTTGAGGAGATCATTAATAAAGCACAACAATGGCGTGATAAGTTCACTGATTAGGACTAAAATTAAAAATGCCAAATATCAAAGACAAAACGGGATTATAGAATGACAGAACAGTTGAATGTCGATGCGAACGAAATTAACAAGTTTGCAGCGATGGCGTCACGCTGGTGGGATCCAAATGCAGAATTTAAGCCTCTGCATGAGATCAATCCACTTCGCCTTAATTATATTATTAAACATAGTGGTGGAATTAAGGGTAAGAAAATTTTAGACATTGGCTGTGGCGGTGGGATCTTATCTGAAAGCATGGCCATTGAAGGTGCCATAGTCACCGGTGCCGATTTGGGTGAAGCTCAAATTAATATTGCCAAGTTGCATGCACTAGAAACCAATACAGAAATCGATTATGTACAGATTTCAGCAGAGCAGTTGGCAAAGGATCATCCGGGTGAATTTGATATTGTCACCTGTCTTGAAATGCTCGAGCATGTGCCTGATCCAGCGTCCATCGTCAATGCCTGTAGTCAGTTGGTAAAGCCAGGTGGGCATGTGTTTTTCTCAACCATCAACCGCAATCCAAAATCTTGGTTGCATGCTATTGTTGGTGCTGAATATTTACTAAAAATATTACCCAAAGGAACCCATGATTACCAACGATTCATTAAACCTTCTGAACTCAATCAGTGGATAAGAACGACTCCGCTTCAAGCGAAAAACATCACCGGGATGCATTTTAATCCGTTAACCAATCAATATAAATTAGCCGATGGTGTTGATGTCAATTACCTAATGTGGACGCAGAAATCATAACTTATTAAAGAACTCTCACAAGGATAACAGCATGAAATTCACTCAATTTCCTCGACGACAATACCTAAAAGGCAACACTCCATTAGAAGCAATGCCTCGCCTTAGTGTGGCTTTGGGAGGCGATATTAATCTATTCGTTAAACGGGACGATCTACTGCCTGGCGCAGCTGGAGGTAACAAAACTCGAAAATTAGAATTTTGTATTGCCGACGCCTTGGCGAACAATGCCGATTGTATTGTTACCTGTGGAGCCATTCAGTCTAATCATTGTCGATTGACTTTATCCTGGTCCAATGTGGAGCAACTGGACTGCCACCTCATCCTCGAAGAACGAGTGAGCGGTACCTATGATAAGAACGCCAGCGGCAACCATTTTCTCTATGATGTACTGGGTGCTAAAAGCAAAACCATTGTCGATGCGGGAACCGATATGGTGGCTGCAATGGAAACAAAGGCCTCGGAGCTTAGGGCTGAGGGAAAATCACCTTATATCATACCTGGAGGCGCTTCAAATGCTATTGGTGCAATGGGTTACGCAGTTTGCGCAGAGGAGATCATGGGGCAATTGAACGAGATGCAACTCAATATTGAGCATCTAATAGTACCGTCGGGTTCAGCTGGAACTCATTCAGGTATGGTTGTGGGAATGTTAGGTTGTAGTGGTAATGTCGATATTTCTGGTATCAATGTATCAAAGAAGAAGCAGCCACAAGAAGCGAATGTGTTAAAACTGGCTATAGAAACTGCCGAGAAATTAGAAATTCACAAAGAAGTAACCGCAAACGATATTGTTTGCTTTGATGAGTATGTGGGTGAAGGCTATTCAGTAGCTACCGACAGTATGATTGAGGCAGTGGAAATGTTTGCACAGCATGAATCGATATTACTGGACCCCGTTTATTCAGGTAAGGCAGCTGCAGGTCTCATTGATCTGGTGCGTAAAGGTCATTTTCCTTCGGGTTCAAATGTTCTGTTTTTGCATACCGGCGGTTCTCCAGTGCTATTTCAATACATGGACAGTTTTAGACACTAGTCACGCGCAATGAGCTCACAGGAAAAAACAGTTGGCATCTTAGGAGGTATGGGACCTGAGGCCACTGTCGATTTAATGCAGCGCATCATTCGTTTAACCGATGCTAAAGATGACATTGATCATATTCATTGCATCGTAGACAATAATCCAAAAGTTCCTTCAAGGCTTAAAGCTATTCTTAAAACGACTGGTGAAGAACTGGGTGAAGATCCTACCGATACTTTGGTGAATATGGCCAAAGGACTCGAAACCAATGGTGCCGACTTTTTAGCCATTGCCTGTAACACCGCCCATTACTATTTTGATGCTATACAGGCTGCAGTGAATATTCCTGTCATCAACATAATTGATTGCGTTTTAGAGCAAATAAAAAGTTCTACTCAGACTATTCAGCAAGTTGGTATCTTAGCGACTCCCGCTGTTCAGAAAACACATATTTTTGAAGCCATTTTTGACGATGCCGCCATTGAAATAGTTTATCCAGAAGAAGACTCTCAACAGCAACTTTTTGATGTCATCAAGGCTGTAAAGGCAGGAGATTTGAGTGCTGCAAACCATCAGCAGTTTTTGAGAGTAGTCGATAGCATGGCGCAACGAAATCTTTCAACTGCAATTGTTGC